>RPPD01000228.1 GCA_003818675.1 Spirochaetaceae bacterium | reverse complement strand
CACCATCTTTTTCAAAAATTTCTGCCGGATCTTTGAGGGGCTTTCCCGGCGAGTCTGTCCCTGTGTGCGAAGCAATTGGCGACCCGCCCGGGTCTTTGCAGGGCCCATTAGTGGTCTGCTGGCCATCCTGGCTCTCCTGGCTGACAACCTCAACCTGGAACAGGGCTGTTTCAAGTATTTCTATGGTCCGCAGCGTTGCCTTGATGCCCGCCTCGTCCGTGTCAAAGAACAATACAGCCTTTTCGGCATAACGTTTCAGAAATGCAGCCTGTTCGCGTGTAAAGGCAGTACCTAAGGGGGCTACGCAATTGGCGATGCCCGCAGCGTGCATGGCTATCACATCCATATAACCTTCTACAAGGTAAACCGAGCCTTCCTTTTTGATTGCAGGCAGTGCAAGGTTTATGGCAAATAAGCTGTTCCTTTTCCTGAAAAATGCTGTTTCCGGAGAATTCAAGTATTTGGGACCCCCCTCAACCAGGGCCCTGCCGCCAAAGGCTATGACTTCGTCCTGGGCTGTTGAAATCGGAAACATGATCCGGTTTGAGAAATACGAGCCCTTCCCCTTTGAAAAGAGTCCTGTTTTAGACAGAAAGTCTGGCGAGTAATTCTTTTTTTCAAGAAAATTAAAAAGCCATTCCCGCTCTGCAGGGGCATATCCTAAATCGAACATCCCGATAATTTCCTCGCTTAATTTTCGGCTCTGCAGGTATTTGCGCGCCTGACTGGCCTGGTCTGAATGGAGCAGAATGTGATTCATGCTGCCCGCAACCCTTTTATAAAGTTCACAGTATGCATCCCGTTTTAGGGATCCCTCCCGCTCTTCCTCAAGCTGGATTTCTACCCCCGCGCGTTTTGCTGCAAGCTTTATAGCTTCGACAAACGGGAGCTTTTCCATTTCCATTATGAAGCTCAATGCACCGCCGCCCTTATGGCATCCAAAACAGTAATAGATGTTTTTTTCAGGCGTCACGGAAAAAGACGGTGTTTTTTCCGTATGAAACGGGCAGAGTCCCCAGTAACGGTTTCCCTTGCGGGTAAGCGGGACATAGTCAGCAACGATATCAACTATATCAAGCTTCTCCGTTATTTCTGTAATCGTCTGTTCGGGAATCCTCATACCGGTTTTTTGTTAATTCGCCCGTAGACGTTTTAGTTTCCTCTCCTATTCAGATTTGATGTACTGTTCCTTGAATGCCATATGCTGGCTGAAAGTATCTGAAAACTCATGTATTCCCTTTTCAGGGTCTTTTAGAACAAAATACAGATAAGTTGTGTTTGCCGGTGACAGGGTCGAAACAATAGCCGTTAAACCTGGATTGGAAATGGGGCCAGGCGGCAATCCGTAATGTATATATGTGTTGTACAGGGAAGGGAGTTTGAGATCCATAGAATAAATCCTCTTTGGATATGGTCTCTTGTAGATTTCAGAAATGATATATGCGATTGTTGCGCAAGATTCAAGCTTCTGATTTCTGGCAAGCCTGTTGGCAAAAACAGATGCAATCACAGGCGCTTCATCCTCGCGACGATATTCCCTTTCCACGATAGAGGCGAGTATGAGCTTCTTGTGGAGCTCTGCAGGTGTGAGTGGCTTGTCTGCATAACTGTACTCGCGGATTTTTTCAAAGAACGTCTCTATCATTTTTGCGGCAATTTCCCTTGAAGATATTTCAGCAGGGAAATAATAAGTATCCGGGAACAGATATCCTTCTGCTGTTTTTGCCGGAATGTTGTATTCTTTCAAAAAATCAGGAGAGCTCGTGACTGCGATGAACTCTTTTGCAGAGCTAAAGTTTTTAGCCTCAAGATGCAGCGCGATTTTTGAAAGGGTCCATCCTTCAACAAATGTAATTTTTTCCATCTCCTCTTTGCCTGAAACCAGCAGGTTGTGAATGTCCACTGTTGTCAGGCCAGGAGTTATCCTGTAAAGCCCAGCCTTAAACGAACCTTCTGTGCCATTGATCTTGGCGATTATGCGCATTAAAAGCGAGGATCGAATAAGTTTCTGGTCTTCAAGGCGGCCGATCACATTTTCACCTGATTCTCCGGGAGTTACCTTGAACAAGACACCGTCAACGGCTATGCCGTCTGCGGAATTGTTGAGAAGTGATGTCACAATCACGAGCCCAACAAGAAGGAGACATAAAAATAGTGCGAAAAACAGCAATATGCCTGCGAATTTAAAAATTTTCATGTACAAGGCGCCTTTTTACGTATTTCGTTAAATATACGCACGAATTGCCCAAAAATCAAAGTATTTTTAACTTTCGTATGAAATATCAGACTTATTTTACTGAATATTGCCATTTATTTTCCTTTCATGTTTTTATAAACAGCCTCAAGTGTTTCCATCTCCTCTATTGTCATAACGTCATAAAGCATTCGTTCAATTTGGCCAATAAGTCTGGCTTGAACAGTGTCATGCGTCTGGGCGTTTTTCTTAAGCACAAGAAACAGCCCTATTATCTCTTTTCTTGAAAGGTCCAGTGTAAATTTATTTTCCATCAATTTACACTACTATTTCCTGCCCCTCACGGGCAATATGTATTTCAACCAATTGCCTGCCCAGGTACTGGTTGTACCATTCTGCAGATTTTCTCATCCGGTATATCTCATTATCAGTATAGATCGGTTCATGATGGAAAAAATACAGATGCTTGATGTTCCATGCTATGGCCAGGTCCACTGCCATGTTTTGGGATGTGTGTCCCCAATTGGTCTTGTCTATGTACTCGCGGAGCGTGTACTGGGCATCTATAATGAGTATGTCCGTGTCACGGAAAAAGAGCTCGTTTTCCCCGGTATGTGAAAACTCTTCCTGACCTATCTCCGTATCAGTTGCAAAAATCACACCCTTGTTGCCCGCAGTGCATTTATATGAAACTGAACCTCCTGGATGCTGCATTTTTTTCCATCGAATTTCGAACTCCCTTATGGAAAACAGACCATCAGGAATGCCGATAAATTCCTTGCTGGAAGCAGCCATATCCAGCGTGATGGGAAAAAACGGGGATCGCATCTGTTCGGAAAGATATTTTTCAAATTCTGGAACAGGGCTGTAGAAACGGACTGTATTGCCCTTTTTCAGAAGCGGGATAAAAAATGGCAAACCCTGAATATGATCCCAGTGAAAATGCGTCATCAGAATATCATAGATGTCAGGCTTGACCCTCCTTTTGGCAATTGAAAGTCCAAGTTCCCTTATACCGGTTCCAGCATCAATAATGAGCCTCTGCCCATTATCCGTTACAAGCTCCAGGCATGCTGTATTTCCGCCTATTGTCCCAAAAAGGGATTCTGGACATCTGGCCATAAAGCGTTCACGAGCTTGCGGGCTTTCTATGTCTTTGGGGGTTATCCTGTGAACCACAGCGGATATTTTTCTGCGCAATTGTTCTGGTGAAAGCGGAGTAGGAATGGATCCTCGAACTCCCCAGAATTTCATTTTCATGAAGTTTGTGACCTCTTTAAATATCGATCCATGATCTTTGCAGAAGGAAGTCCTGTATCCTCCGGGGGAATGTCAATAATCAGCTTGCTTGCCCGCATGGCGACCCAACAGTCTATTTCATGGGCCGCGTGCAAAGGTCCCTTGTTTATGCCAGGACAGAAGGATTCCCCATTTTTCCAGGTATCAGGAGAGACTAAAAGCGATTGCCAGAAAGGGAAACTTCTGCATTGAAAAGGCCGCTTGTCATATACAATGCACTTTCCATCCTCCCAGAAAATGCAGTCATAATTTGATTTTTCACAAAGACTCAAACGATAAAAACCGCCTACAGAAACGATTCGCAGATATAGATCAAAAAAGCCCTCTGGAGGAAGCGTGAAATGGCTGAATAATAAAGACAGATCGTCTGGTGAAAGGAAGACATAACCAGGTGAATGCCTGCAGCAACCAGAACAGCGCTGGCATTCAAACCGAAGTCCTGTTTCATGATAGAATGATTTTTCATTTAAATCCTGAAGTTGGTTCACGGTCATTGCACCAATAATTATATTAAATTTTCATGTGGAACACAAGAAAGGATCTTTGAAAGCCACTTTAATTTAAATAAAAGTGGGGAGAGAAGGATTTGAACCTACGAAGGCGTGAGCCAACAGATTTACAGTCTGCCCCCTTTGACCACTCGGGAATCTCCCCACATAATACACCATAGCCACCTCTCGGATTTGAACCGAGGACCACATGATTACAAGTCAAGTGCTCTGCCAACTGAGCTAAGGTGGCGTTTAGTGCTCAAATAAAATAGACAAAATAGCTTTTTAAGTCAAGAGGTAATCTCTTTTGGCTGCATAATAAGCAAACTGTATTCAAATGAGGTTTCTGGATTTTATGGAAAGATATCTCTCTATCAAGGAAGGAGTTATTTCCTCCGGCAGAAGGTCCAGGACATCAATTCCAACATGTCTTAATCTTGAAATCATGCGAGTACGCTGCATATACATTTCCTTTGCAACAGCACTTTCCGAATAACCCGCAAAATCATTGTTTTGCCTGTTTGCGTACTCATCAAGAATTCTGTCCCTGATAAGAATTATAAGCAGGTAATGACGACCTGACAGAAGCCTGGAGAACTTTAAATACTTCTCATGCTCAATTTCATCACATATATCGGTGAAAAAAATGACAAGAGATCTCCTCTTGAGGCTTTTGTACAAATACTCACATGCACCTGAAAAATCAGGTTCTACAAATTCCGGCTGGAGATGTGAAAGAAATGATTTTATTTTCCATGACGCTCCGCTTTTCCTGACAGGT
>RPPD01000227.1 GCA_003818675.1 Spirochaetaceae bacterium | reverse complement strand
GCACTTTTTACACAGCGATTCCCAGGATGCCTTTTTTTGTTTCCGCCAGAACCGCCACATCCTGAAAGGGTTCATGCGGACCTCTTGAGTCTCCGGTCATAAAGAATATATATGAATGGAAGAAGCACACCCAGCACTACCAGGAGTATGGCCCAGAAGAGATTGAACTCGTAAAATGCGATGAACAGGTAGTAGAGAATGTCTACTGTTACAATGATCGAACCTGTGACAAGCGCAAATCTCATTTTCCTGCGTTGAACTGAAGAAAAGAAAATTAAAAGAAATGCCAGGCCAATGCAGAAAAGAAGAACTACAGGATGAAACCCGATCCTTGGCTGTATGGAAACCATCAGAACCCAAAGAGGGAATCCGGCCAGTGCGCCTGCTGGCAGGAGCGACCACCAATATGTATTATGAAGCAAAAAAATAAGGAGAAAAGTGCAGGCCAATCCGGCACTTGTCACGCATGCGCCAGTCAGTGAAAAAAGCTGGTCCATGCCAAGAAGCAGAAAAACAGCTCCTGTTGTAAACGAGACGCCGGCAGGGATTATCATCCAGAACAATCCGCTTCCTCCGCCCTGTACAAATGAAAATATGATCCCGACAACAAAAAGCAGTATGCCGAAAATCATGGTTGTCGGATCGCCCTGTATCTGTATGAGGCTAAAGTTGACAAGAAGAAAAAATATTCCGCTTCCAATGAGCGCGATGCCCACAAAGCCTGTCTGCCAGGAAAGGGGATTTCCTCTTTTTATTTTTCCATCCATAACGGATGGAATTATATCAGAAGAATAATCCCTGCGCAACTTGTATTTGATTTACCATAAAAAATGCAATTACCGCAAGTTGCGTTAGGAGATCCAGTATTTCCCAACAGAGAAAGCGGAAGTTATTGGATCTCCATGAACCGAAAGCAACGCGTCTACAGCTTTATGTTTTTCCTGATTTTTTCAGCGACAGCGTCGGCGGTGAATCCGTAGTACTCCTGGAGTTTCTGGTATGCGCCGGATTCGCCGAACTTGTCCAGGCAGTAAATGATGCCGTTCCTGCCGGCAACTGCTTCCCACCCTGAGGAAACACCAGCCTCAATCACCACGCAGGGTCTGTTCTCTGGCACCAGCTTTGCGCGTGCCTCTGGTTTCTGGCGCAGAAAACGTTCGCGGCAGGGCATGGAAACCACACGGACATTGTCTTTGCCCAGTTTCTCAGCAGCGCCCAACGCCACTTCAACCTCGGATCCAGTTGCAACTATGACGAGTTTCAGCTCGCTTTTAGCTTCCTGTACAAGATATGCGCCGTTCTCCAGATCCTTCTTCCAGGTCTTGCTTTCTTTGGGATAAACAGCCAGACCCTGGCGTGTGAGACCAATCATCGATGGACCAGTCGTATGCCTGTACATCTGTTTCCATATTTCAACGTTTTCCTCTGCATCACCGGGCCGCCAGACATCCAGGTTGGGAATAACCCTGAGCGAAGCAAAGTGCTCCACGGGCTGGTGGGTGGGGCCATCTTCTCCAACATAGACTGAATCATGTGTAAAAATATAGATCACGGGCAGATGCATGATTGCCGCAAGTCTTACGGGCGGTCTCATATAGTCGGAGAAAACAAAGAAGGTGGCACAGAAAGGCCTGTATCCGCCATGCAGCGCGATGCCATTGCAGATTGAGCCCATGGCGTGCTCACGCACACCGAAGTTTATGTTGCGGCCTGCAGGCGATGCAGCCTGGAAATCCCCAAGACCCTTCAGGTTGGTTTTGTTTGAACTCGCGAGGTCTGCCGAACCGCCGATCAGGTTTTTGATTGCCTGGGCAGTGGCATTCAGAATTACGTTGTTGGAGTCGCGGGTTGCAATCTTGTCACCGAGCTTGTACTCAGGCATGGTCACCTTGTCAATGTCAGAACCATCATTCTTCATGAAGGTTTCCCATTCTCCTGCCAGGGCTGGATTTGCCTTTTTCCATGCGGCAAAGCGGGTATCCCAGTCAGCATTGGTCTTTTTCCAGCTGTCCTTCTTGCCGTTGTAGTATGCAAGCGCGTCAGGATCCACATAGAACATGGCGTCCTCTGGAATGCCAAACGCCTTCTTGGTTGCCTTGATTTCCTCGTCACCCAAAGGTGCGCCATGTACCTTGTGGGTGCCTGCCATGTTGGGAGAACCCTTTCCAATTATTGATTTGAGAATTACAAGAGTTGGTTTGTCAGAAGTCTTTTTGGCTGTCGCTATATGACCGAGTATGGTGTCAAGGTCATAGGCGTCAGCGTTAAGCGTCTGCCAGCCATATGCCTCAAACCTCGCCTTCACGTTTTCAGTAAATGCAAGGTCTGTGGAGCCATCGATTGTTATCCTGTTGGAATCATAAAAAGCGATGAGCTTTCCGAGCTTCAGGTGGCCCGCAAGCGAGCACGCTTCGCTTGATACACCTTCCATCATGCAGCCGTCGCCTGCTATTACATACGTGTAATGGTCAACAATGGCGTGCCCGGGTGTGTTAAACTTTGCGGCGAGCATGCGCTCGGCAATTGCCATTCCCACAGCATTGGAAATTCCCTGGCCGAGAGGACCAGTTGTGGTTTCAATCCCTGCCACACGGCCATGTTCCGGGTGGCCAGCACACTTGGAATGAAGCTGGCGGAAATTCTTGAGGTGTTCCAGCGGAAGATCATATCCCGCCAGATGGAGCAGGCTATACACGAGCATGGAGCCGTGACCGGCCGAGAGAACGAACCTGTCCCTGTCTGCCCAATCCGGATTTGAAGGATTGTGCTTTAAGACCTCACCATAAAGCATGGCACCAAGCTCTGCCAGTCCCATGGGAAGCCCGGGGTGTCCGGATTTTGCCTTCTGCACCGCGTCTATTGTAAGCATTCGTATGCTCAAGGCTGCCTTTTCAATTCCCTTCTTCATGTCCATTTAAATATGCCTCCTCTCGATGTGTATGCCAAGATCTTCATTTATCTGCAGCAAGGCATAGAAACCGTTTGCTGCCGCGCCTGTATTCACACATAGCGTACCGGCCAGAGTCTCCTCACCTGCTGATTCATGGATG
Organism: Spirochaetaceae bacterium; assembly: GCA_003818675.1. The sequence continues at coordinate 1,722 of RPPD01000227.1, read as the reverse complement.
TGTCCTGACAGGCAAAGTCCAATTTCATGATGCAGCACAAACTCACGCACGCTCTTTGACCCCACGTGTACACCTAAAAAAATCTTGTCCAGGCGTGTGCCATACGGCGGCGGATGCGCCAAAAGCACTTTCAGAGGTGCGTCAGAAAGTCCAGCATACCCGTTTTCAAGTATCTGGCCTATCTGGGCTTCATCAAACTCTAATGGCGTGTTTACAGGTGTTGGATTAGACCCGCCAACACCAAAAATCCCGATACTGCCCATGCGACATGCCTTTCCGTGAACAGAAAGGTCATTTTCCAAAAGCCAGTCTGAAACAGCAGGCAAATCCATGTTGCCAGGAACAGCAATTACTGTTTTGCCTGCGTCCCTGAAAATATCAACGATCTCACGGGCTTCCTTTGCGCCCCCGCAGTCTGTTATATCCCCGGATATGAAAACGAGAGCACATTCGTGCTCCCGCTTGAGTATTTTTTCTGCCTTGTCAATATTGCCGTGAATATCGGACAAAACCAGAACATGCTGTTCAGACATTTCTATCTGTGTCTCTTTTTCTTCTTTTCAAGAACCCGCTGTACACGCGTGATGGGGCCCGATGGTTCGGATACTACCCGTTCCTGCGCCTGGGCCTGCCTGGGGGTTCCGGTTTCCACGCCAGCTTCTCCGATCTGTTCAACGCCGGATGTTCCGCCTTCCTCCAGCTTCTCCTCGCCAAACGAGGGAACCTGTGCGCGGCCATACAGCTTTTGATCCTGCTCCTGCTGCTTTTTCAGGAAAGTCTTCCGCCAGCCGTAAACGATTGGCGCAGCGATGAAGATGGTGGAATATGATCCGGAAATGACACCATAGACCATGCAGAAGGAAAAGTCCTTAACGACTCCTGTGCCAAGTATATACAACGGAACGATGGAGAGAAGAACGGTAATTGAAGTGATAAGAGTACGGCTCATGGTCTGGCTGATGCTAGAATCAATTAGAGTCGCGAAATCAGTGCCCTTCATGAGCAGCTGGTTTTCACGGATACGGTCAAAAATAACGATCGTGTCATTTATCGAGAATCCGATGATGGTCAGAAGCGCCGCTATGACTGCGGAACTCACTTCAACCTGGAATACTCCGACAAGGGCGATTGTAAACAGTGCGTCATGGACAAGCGCCATTACCGCGGCAAAAGCAAACTGATACTGGAACCTGATTGACACATATATCAGCATGCACAGGAGCGCGACTATGATGGCTATCACAGAACCAGACGCGAGGCTCTGGGCCAGTTGCGGCCCCAGGGATTCCTGTTGTTTGACGATGACCCAGCCCTCACCGTATTTCTTTTCTATTTGAGTCTTGATGCTCTCGGAAATCATGCCGTACACATCCTGGTTGGCGCCCGCAGCCTGTTCAGAAACGGTTACTTTTTCCGCGTCAAGGCGGATCAGGAATTCCTGGGCGATGGGTTCACCTAAAATCTGGATGCTCGTCCCGGTATAAAGGGATTCCAGAATCTGGCGCAGATCAACAATGGTGACTGATGGTACAGAGCCCACGGGAAGTCCGTGGTTCAGGAACATCTTTCTGCCAGGATCAAGCTTGTCCGATGCCCCAAGGAGAAGAGAAGTCGGTGTTGTACCTGCACCAACAAGCTGTACTCCAACACCCTTAATCCCCGAAAGCGCCTTGCTGAGTTCTTCCAGTGTCGGATAATCCTTGAATGACAAGACCTGTTGTT
>RPPD01000226.1 GCA_003818675.1 Spirochaetaceae bacterium | reverse complement strand
TCCCGACGGCGGGTTCCCCCTTGAGGTCCGCAGCGTAAAAACATCTGCCACTTTTATTACAAATGGAACATTCGCAGACTGGGGTGCTTCCGGGAAAAAACACATGAATGAACTTGTCACAGTGCAGGCGCTCTGGGTGCTGAAAATGGCTGGACGAATTTCGTTTTAAACAACAATCCAATAAAAAGGCCTTCCGGGATTTCCGGAAGGCCATGCATTGCGAATACAAAGAAAATGCAAAAGTCTATGTCAGGCTCGATATTGTCAGAAGCATGAGGGCCATTACGAAAATGGCAACAGACTCGATGACGCCCAGCGCCATGATGTAATTGGCCGCTCCCTTGCCGGTTTCACCATGTGCGTCCGCAGCGCACGCGCCGATCTTGCCCTGATAGAGAGCTGATATGCCGATCGCGAGTCCCGCAAGTACACCCACAGCGAGCTTGGCCGTAGGATTGGCAGCCGAGTTCTGGATCTCACCCATCAAAATATAGCCATAGAAGGTCTGAGTGATGGGTGCTGAAATATAGACAATGAAAACAATGGGGGCCTTTTTATTCTGGGCATAACAGCGCTTCCACGCGCCTACAGCAGCTTGTCCCGAAAATCCTATGCCCAGGGCAGAGCCCAAAGCTGAAAGCGTGAACGCCGCCGCGATTCCGATAAATCCGATATCCATTATGATTTCTCCTTTCCAATCTGAGCATTTTCAGCATATGTGAAGGGCGTATACATACGACCCGACCATTCCATCCCCAGGTGACCCGAGAACTCAAGTATGTTGAGCCTGACCCCGTGTACAAGCACGCCGATCAGCGAAAGAACTATATTGAGCGCATGCCCGAGAAAAAGCACAAGTGCCGAAAGTACTACACCCGCGACTGGTACAGCCATGCCTTCGCTGATGCTTGATGCCATGCCATTGAAGGTCTCGGCGATCTTGGCGCCAGCGAGGCTCACGGCAAAGAGCCGCACGTACGAGACAATGTCCGCGAATGTCGAGGCGACAGATAGAAACGTCAGGAACAGGCCCGCTATCCCCATCCCCACGCCCTTTATAAAATTACCGCCAGTCTGCTGTTCGAAAAGCACCACAAGCCCGATCCCGCCCAGTACCAGGTATATGGCGATGGGATTGAGCGGCTCCTGTAGCACGAGATTCAAAATGAGAAAAAAAATGCCCCAGAGAATCCCGAGCCGACCGATCTCCGAAATCGCCTTGAAGCTTTTCAGGTTCCGGAATATTCCAATAACATGCGCGAGTGATAGATGCACAAGGCCGATGACAAAGCAGATGAACATGAGAAACTTCGTATTGTCCGCTGAGAGCGCGGGTATGAATGCCCACTTCACAATGGGAGATTCCGCAATTGCCTTCATGGAAAACCACGTATTTGTCACGGCACCCCAAACGATGGTTGCGAGGCTTGTCACCAACAGCAGGCCGAATATTTGCCAGTTCATCTTCCTGTAGAATATGCGCCCCAAAAGCGTGAAAAGTAGAAAAAGGCATCCATATCCCGCATCACCTATGAGCATGGCGTAAAAAATAGAGAAGAACGCGAGAAAGATGAAGCTCGCGTCCATTTCACGGTAGCCAGGAACCGTGCCGAGAAAATCAAAGATCGGTTTGACCATCCGCACAGGAGCGGCGTTTTTCAAAAGCGTCGGCACATCATCCTCGGGAGCGGGATCTTCAAAGGCCAGACCCCAACCGTGCGTGCGCGCGCCGGCTTTTAGTGTTTCCACCGAGGTCTCAGGTACAAATCCTGTGACATGCGAGACAGAGCCAGCCGCATTCATGCCATGGCGCACTTCCTCAAAGCGCATGGAAAGCGCAAGAGCACTCTCTGCTGATTCCAGCGCATTCTGGTACACCAGGTATTTCTCAAGCTCTTTCTGCTTCTCCTGCATTACACGCTTACGCAGGGCAATCTGTTTCTCCAGTTCCAGTGTTCCGTTTTCTGGCAGCCCGAAGACCTTGCCCGGGATCTGGGCTGTTGGCATAAATGAAACTATTACCGTGAATATGCTCCCTTTTTCCTTTTTGATGACAAAGGAATGTGCGTCAGGAGACATGGCCTCGTATTCCTTTTTGGAGAGTTCCGTCAAAGTAATGCGAATCCCGTTTTCTTCGAGAGCATGTATATTCTTTGGCTCGATCAGGCCCCAAACCATGCACCGCCCGAGCTCGGCCTGGATATGGTCTTTCTCTGTTTTCAATCCCGCGATCTGTTCATCAAGTTCCGAAACAGCCCGCGCAATCTCCATGGCCGCAGCCAGGCCCGCACCCATACCCGCAGATTGTTTTGCCTTTTTTGCTTTCTTCTTGTCTGCTGCAAGAATTGAATGCGCGCGGACTACAAGGTCATGCTCACGCGAGAGTTTTTCAAAATCAGCGGATTCACGGGAAACAGCGTCAATGTGAAGGACACCAAGTTTTCCTAGTTCCTTGAGGGATTCTTCCCGTTCGGCTTCGAGCACAATCAGAATCGCCTTTTTCATGGGTACAATCATGCAACGCCGCCTTTGACGATCTTGTTCTTGGAAATCTTCCCGCGCACTACCGCGGCGACTTCCTGGTCACCCATGAAAATCCTGATGCGGCGGATGTTCTCACGCGCCTCCGGAATCTTCACCTTTTCAAAGAGGTTGATGCGCTGGCTTGTCACCCGCAGTTCCGCGGCGATTATATCGCACTGTTCCTGCAAAACCCGCATCTCCATCTCCAGCGCCACGAGCCGCTGCAATACTTCTACCGCGCGGTCCACCCACAAAGGTGTGAGAAAAAGATCCCAGGGCAGGTCCTGGAAGCGCACTCGCTCGAATACCGGAATGTCAATGCCTGCGATGTTTGATGTCCCGGAAACGACCTCGGCCACCTGGACATATGAGCCGATATCCACAGAAGTGCCGAACAAACCGATCCACAGTTCCAGCGCCTGTTTGCCGGAGACAGATTCAGCGCGCGTCTCTTCCAGCTTGGTCTCTATGCGCCTGATCTCCGCCTGCAGTTGCTGCTTTTTCAGGATGAGTGTTGGAAGATAGCGCAGATACCGCTTCAGCGAATCCTTCTCGCGTTTGAGTTCATTCTTTGAAAGCTTTATCTTTGCCATCATCGCTCCGCGTTATGCTGTTTTCCAGAACTTTTCGAGGAGATCGGTCCGCAGTCCGGTCTCTTCCTTTTTGAAGCAGTCAGCCAGAATTTCCCAGCCGATGTCAAGCGCCCGTTCCAGGGGCACGTTGACGGAGAGGTCCATGAGGTCATGCTCAAAGCGCTCCCCGTATTTCAAAAACTTGTTGTCCCATTCCGACATCCGGAATCCCATCGCCTTCTTTTCAAGGGTTTCCTTGTACTGGGCGTAGAGCTTGATCATGCCGTCCATGAGCGCGCGGTGATCAGCCCTGGTCTTGTTGTTGACAAGCTGTTTTAACCTGGAAAGTGAGCCAAAGGGCTCGATGCGGCCATTGCGCAGATAGAACTGGCCCTCGGTGATATAACCCGTGTTGTCCGGCACAGGATGGGTGACATCGTCACCGGGCATTGTTGTGACAGCGAGCACGGTCACGGAACCCGCGCCCTCAAAGTCAACCGCCTTTTCATAACGGCTTGCCAGCTGAGAATAAAGGTCCCCGGGATAACCGCGGTTTGAAGGCACTTGCTCCATGGTGATGGCGATTTCCTTCAGCGCGTCAGAGAAGTTTGTCATGTCTGTGAGAAGCACGAGAACGCGCTTTCCCGCGAGGCCAAAGTTCTCGGCGACCGCGAGGCAGAGATCGGGCACCTGGAGGCATTCCACTATCGGGTCTGCCGCGGTGTGGACAAAAAAGATTGTACGCGAGAGCGCCCCGCCCTCTTCCAGGGTGTCGCGGAAGAAGAGGTAGTCGTCGTACTTCAGGCCGCAGCCGCCCAGAATGATGATATCGACTTCAGCCTGCATGGCGATGCGGGCCAACAGCTCATTGTATGGTTCACCCGACACAGAGAAGATCGGGAGCTTCTGGGATTCCACGAGCGAGTTGAAAACATCTATCATGGGAATGCCGGTCCTGATCATGTTCCTCGGGATGATGCGCTTTGCAGGATTGACAGAGGGTCCGCCGATCTCGATCATGTTTTCGGAAAGCTCGGGTCCGTTATCGCGCGGCTTGCCGCCGCCTGTAAAAATGCGGCCCAGCAGATTGTCAGAAAAGCTCACCTGCATGGGGTGGCCGAGGAACCTGACCTCGTCACCAGTGGAGATGCCCCTGCCGCCGGAAAAGACCTGGAGGCTCACCTGCTCCTTTGAAAGCCTGATCACCTCGGCAAGCGAGGTTCCGTGGCCGGATTTGACCTCGGCAAGCTCGCCGTACTTGATGTCATCGGCCTTCACGGTAATAACGTTGCCGACAATCTGTTCTATGGTGCTGTATACCTTCCGCATGTCTTGTTCCTCTCTGCCTGCCTGTTTAAACGCTTGCTTTGCCGAAGAGCTTTTCCAGTTTCTCCGCGATCTGCTCCCGTGATTCGCGCGCATTCGTAAACACCATTTCGCGGAGTTCCTTTTCAACTGAACGGAACTTTTCTGTGTTCCATTCAATGCCATTCCAGTCCAGAAATTTCTGCCTGAGGCTGTTCATGAACGTGCGCGCCACGCCATTGTTTTCTATCTTGTAATCCGCGGCCAGGATAAAAAGGAGCATGTCAAACATGTACCTCTGGCGCTCCGCACTGGTCGCTGCATCAACAGGATCAAATGCGTTCTGCTGGAGATAGACCGCGTCAAAGAGCTCGCTCTT
>RPPD01000225.1 GCA_003818675.1 Spirochaetaceae bacterium | reverse complement strand
TGGAGAGAACGCAGCAGCTCCACGATTTGCGCCTGCACAGTCAGGTCAAGCGAGGATGTAGGCTCGTCAAGCACGACAAGTTCCGGTTTTAATACCAGGGCACGCGCAATGCTTATCCTCTGGCGCTGACCGCCGGAAAACTCGTGAGGGTATTTGTCATAGGATTCCGGGTCAATCCCCACTTCCGAAAGTGCTTCTGAAACAAGCCTGCGTATTTCATCCTGATCGGTGGTTACTCTGTGCGCCTCAAGCCCTTCACCAACTATGCGTCCGACAGTCAGCCGCGGATTAAGGCTTCCAAAGGGGTCCTGGAAGACAATCTGCATCTGCCTGCGGAGCGGCCGCAGCTGGTTTGACTTTAACAAATCCGTCCGTCTGCCCTGGAAAACAATTGTCCCGCAGCTTTTCAATAGGCGGAGAATTGCAAGTGCCAGTGTCGTCTTTCCAGAGCCTGATTCTCCGACTATGCCGAAAGTGGTTCCCTGTCTGACAGCTATTGCGGCATCATCAACAGCATTGATCCTGGATATTGTCCTGCCAAAAATGCTTTTTGCCAGCGGAAAAGAAACCGAGAGTGAATCTGTCTTCACAAGGATTTTTTCCTCCTTGTCATTTGTGGGAACCGGTTTGCCCGAAGGCTCTGAACCGATAAGCTCCCTGGTGTAGGGTTCTTTTGGATTTGCAAAAACATCCTTTACCAGGCCCTGTTCCACAAATATTCCGTTTTTCATGATGACGACCCTGTCAGCGATCTTGCGTACAATCCCAAGGTCATGTGTGATCAAAAGCAATGCCATTCCGTATTTCTTTTGCAGCTGCAAAAGAAGCTTTAGCAGTTCCGCCTGTATCGTGACATCCAGGGCGGTGGTGGGTTCGTCTGCTATAAGCAGGTCCGGATTGTTGGCAAGCGCCATGGCTATCATGACCCTCTGACGCTGGCCTCCCGAGAGTTCATGAGGCAGGGCCTTTGCCCTGGTCTTTGCCTCGTGAAACTGCACATCCTCAAGAACATGAACGGCCTGTTCCTCCGCCTTTTCCCGTGACATCCCCTGGTGTGTCACGAGGATCTCCGCGACCTGCCTGATAATGGGGTGAAGCGGATTAAGCGATGTCATGGGCTCCTGGAATATCATGGTGATCCTGTTCCCGCGGATCGCCTGCATTTTATCCTCGGGAGTTTGGAGGATGTTCTGCTCCTGGAACAATATTTTGCCTGACGGGAAAAAAGCTTCGGGATGGGGGAGTAGCTTCATGATTGAATGTGCGGTGACAGACTTGCCAGCGCCTGATTCACCTACCAGTGCCAGGCACTCGCCTTTTTCAATAGAGAATGACACGTTTTTTACAGCCTGGAAATCTCCCTTGTGTGTGTGAAAGGAAATTGAAAGGTCAGATACTGTAACGAGCGGCATTGTGCGTGATCCTTTCTACCTGAATGTTTTTTTTGTGTCAAACGCGTCACGGAGACCCTCACCTATGAAGACCATCAGGGACAGCAGAATGGCGATGGCGAAGAATCCCGTGAGAGAAAGCCATGGCGCCTGCAGATTGTGCTGACCCTGCGCAAGTATACGGCCAAGTGAGGGTTCAGATGGTGGAAGCCCGAAACCCAGCAGGTCCAGAATAGCCAGTGTCAGAACCGAACCTGATAAAATGAACGGGATGAAGGTCAGCGTGGAGGTAAGCGCATTGGGTAAAATGTGCCTGAACATGATTTTAATATGCCCTACGCCAAGGGCGCCTGCAGCCCGTACATAGTCGAAGTTTCTGGCGCGCAGGAACTCCGCCCTGACCAAGCCAACAAAGGAAGTCCATTCAAAAATGGCGAGGATGAAAAAGAGCAGCCAGAAACCTGGTGCGATTATGCTTGTGATGATGATAAGCAGAAACAATTGCGGGATGCTCTCGTAGATTTCCAGCACACGCTGGAAAAAAATATCAATGAATCCGCCAAAATATCCCATGATGGCGCCCACGAGAATGCCTATTACCGGACTGACGATTGTAAGCAGAAGGCCGAATAAAAGGGAAAGCCGTATTCCATAGATTACCTGTGCCAGAACATCACGGCCGCTGTCATCCGTACCCAATGGATTTTCCAGAGATGGCGGGGCGGGGAAAGGCCTGTTTAAACCCTTGTTGATCGTTTCATGACTGAAGCGCACAGGCGGCCAGATTGCCCATCCGTTTTTATTTAACAGCGAGGCTACAAAAGGATCCCTGTAGTCAGCCTCTGTGGCAAATTCTCCCCCAAATGTGGTCTCCGGGTAGGAGACAACTATCGGGAAATATACACCGCCCTTATGAAAGAGCAGAATCGGTTTGTCGTTTGCTATGATCTCGGAGCAGAGAGAGAGCAGGAAAATAACAAGAAGTGCAATCAGGGAAAAAAAGGCGCGCTTGTTGGCTCGAAAATTTGCAATGCGGCGTTTGGCAAGTGGCGAGAGCTTTGGGAGAAGCGTAAATTTCATTCAAAGCCCCTGCGATTCGAAATTTATCCGCGGGTCCACTGCACGGTACATGAGGTCATTGATGATCTTTATGAGAAGACCCAGGAGAGTAAAAAAGAAAAGTTCGCCAAAGATTATTGGATAGTCTCTTTTGAGTATGGCCGTGAATCCCAATAATCCTATGCCGTCAAGTGAAAAAAGAATTTCTATGAGCAGGGACCCGGTGAAGATGGTCCGGATTAGCGAGCCGGGAAACCCCGCGATCACAATCAGCATGGCATTCCTGAACACATGGCCGTAGAGAATTTTATTGGGAGCAAGTCCCTTGGCGCGCGCGGTTATTACATACTGTTTGTTGATTTCCTCCAGAAAGGAGTTTTTGGTAAGAAGGGTCAGGCTTGCGAAGCCGCCCAGCACCAGGGCCAGTACCGGCAGGATTATATGCCAGATGTAGTCTGATACCTGCTGCCACCAGGGAAATGTTGCCCAGTTGTCCGAGACAAGTCCCCGCAGTGGAAAAAGCTTCAGTGGATTTCCGGCAGAGAACAGGGTTATCAGGAGAAGGGCAAAGAGAAATGACGGTATTGCATAGAAAACCGCGATGACCCCGCTCGTCCACGCGTCAAATTTTGTCCCGTGTTTTACTGCCTTGCGGATGCCCAGGGGAATGGAAACAAGATAAACGATCAGCATTGTCCACAGCCCAAGCGAAAGCGAAACCGGGAGGCGCTCAAAAATCAGTTGAATGACATTCTTGCCGTAAAAAAAGCTGTCGTCAAAATCAAATCTGATGTAGCGCCACATCATGATAAAAAAGCGTTCCACCGGCGGCTTGTCAAATCCATACATCTGCTCGATTTTTTTTACCAACTCGGAGTTCAGCCCCTGGGCGCCCCGGTAACCCGATTGCGAGGTGTCTGTGCCTGATCCGGAAATAATCTGCGTTGACTTGCCTGTGTCGCCGGGCATCTGGCCGTATTTGGCCATGGCCAGGGCCTGCTCAACAGGGCCGCCTGGCGCGGTTTGGACAATGATGAAATTGACGACCATGATTCCGAAGAGCGTGGGAATGATGAGAAGGAGTCTCTTGAGTATATACCGTCCCATTATGTACGGGCCTCCATGCTATTTGGAGAGTTGTCCAGGTGCTGCCCACCACGAGTATATGACGGCAATCTCATAAATACCTACTGCGAGCATCGGTGCCCTGACATTGGGTTTATGCAGCCTGGCGGGATTATAGGCGATCCTGAAATAATTGAGATACCATTCAGGGATCATGTAGTGGTTCCACAGCAGGACCCGGTCCAGGGCGCGCGTAGCTGACTGCAGTTCCCGGAAGTCTTTTGCCTGGATTAATGATTCAATGAGGAAATCCACTGCAGGATTTTTTATTCCGGCAAAATTGTAGCTTCCCTTTTCGTCTGCGGCCCTGGAACCCCAAAAATACCGCTGTTCATTACCGGGAGAAAAGCTCTGGCCAAAGGGAAATGTGATCATGTCATAGTCGAATTGCTCTATCCGTGATATCCAACTTGTGTAATCAATCAAACGGTATGAGGCGTTTATTCCCGCACGCTTGCAGTTTTCTATGAACGGATCAAAAGTCCGGCTTGCACGCGCGTCATAGATCAGGATTTCAAATGATAATTGCGCTCCCGCGGAATTCACGAGTTTGCCGTCCTTGATTGCCCACCCGGCCTGCGCAAAGAGCTCAAGTGCCTTTTTAAGGTTTTCCCGTATATTGCCCGAGCCATCTGTCTTGGGCGGTTCATATACTTTTGTAAAGACCTCTGGCGGAACCTGGTCTTTGAAAGGATTCAGGTATTTTAATTCACCCTCATCCGGAAGCCCGCCCAGGTAGGATGCAAAAACCGAGTTTTCCCAAAAGCTCCTGCACCTTGTGTAGGAATTGTACATGGTCTGCTTGTTTACAAATTCGAAATCAAACAAATAGGATATTCCCTCGCGGACCTGGCGATTTTTAAAATTATCACGCCTGAGATTGAAGAGCAGCCCCTGCATGCCCTGTGGGCTGTAGTCCTGGACAAGGTCCTGCCTGATCTTGCCCTCGTCGAATTGCGGTCCCTTGTACTCTGTGGCCCACCTTGAGGCGCTGCGTTCATCGTTATAATCAAACTCGCCAGCCTTGAAAGCCTGGAACTCCACTTCTGCATCCATGTAGGTGATATAGCGTATATACTGGAAATTAAACATTCCCTTGTTTACAGGCAGATGCCAGCCCCAGTAATCCGGAACGCGTTCAAAGGTGACAGAACGTCCCATCTCGAAATCCTTGATCCGGTAAGGTCCTGATACCAGGGGCGGTTCA
>RPPD01000224.1 GCA_003818675.1 Spirochaetaceae bacterium | reverse complement strand
TTTTTTACGGGAATATCGGATCCTATGAGCGAATGGCGAATACCGTTATAGGAGATAATGTGAACTCGGCTTCCAGACTGGAAGGACTCACCAGGATTTATAACGTACCGATTATTTGTTCGGATTATATAAAAAATGAAGTTGAAACCAGGAAAGGACAGAGTACTTTTTCATTTATGGAATTGGACAGGGTTCAGGTGAAGGGAAAGACCGAAGGAAAGGTTCTTTACTGGCCAATAATAAGAAAAAATATTACACCGGATATTGAAAAGGGAATTGAAGACTACAGTCAGGGCTTAAAACTGTATTACAAAGGGGACTGGTCCGGTGCTTATAAATATTTCGCAGGGTGTTCATTGCCCGTATCGGATATTTTCAAAATACGAACTAAAGCCGGGGTCAGCCCCGAGGATTGGAACGGCATATGGACAATGGAAACAAAGTAAGAGACATTTTTATTGAGAGTAAAAAGCACTTTTTACAGGACGACTTTAACGCCCTTCGAAAACCAATTAAATTGTATGACCTCGATGAAGAATTTATAAAAACCAAAAAAAATAAAAACAGGTTTATTCTGATTGTCATGACAATATTAGTAGCCGTATTTTCATCACTCGCCCTCGTAGTCACCTATTTTATTCAGGAGAGCACAAAAAAGGTGAGTGTAAAAATAGATGCTTTTACCGATCTTCGTTTAAAGGATATTCTTGATAGGGCAAAACAACTTGATTATGATTATTCAAAAGCACAGCAGGAATATAGCGATATCCAGAAGGAAAGAGATGGCACCATATTCCAGTTAAAAAAAGACGCAGGACAGAAGATTTTACTTGTGGGAAGTACAAGAATATCAGACACTGAGAAGCAATCCAGAATAGGCCAGATAAATAATCTGTTACAGGCTCAAATCGCAGGGGTGCAGGTGAGATATAAAAAACTTCTGGATGGCAAACAACAGGAATTGAATAATACAACAAAACAAATGGATCAGGAAGATGCCGCCAAACTTCAGCTTGCAAGGATGAATGAAGCAATTCTGGACAATCAAAAAAAGCTTTTTGAATTACAGCTGAATGACAGGGTAACGTATTATGAAGATAGAATGAGGGCGCTGGACCTGAAGCATGAAACAGAGATGAAAGATGCCGAGAAATATTATAATGAATTGATAACTATTCTACGGGATAATCCGGCAATACAACTTGAAATAGCGATTGACTCCCTATTGGATAGAAATGCCGGCGAAATCGGATTTATTGTTGATGCCAGTGATGTAAATAATATTATTTTGTATCATCCTTTTGGAATCATGTTGACGCCAGGCGACATTTTGGCTGTTTTTGATCTGGATTACAGGGCTTCTCCGAATGCTGTAAAAATTGGGTCAATTTCCGTTACCAAAGTAATCAATGATATGTCGGCAGCCTGTGTTCAAACTGAACTGACATCAAGGAATCAACCTATCAGGGCTTTTAACAGGGTAATCATAAAATAAGTTTACAGAGTGCGCCGCAGTACAAGTGCCTTGTAATCTGCCATAAATCCAGCTTTTTCCAGCGCCTGTCTGAATGAACTCTGCAGGCTGGATTTGCCATTGACCCGCATGAGTTTTATTGATGAAGACGGACTGCAGTTCCTGTTGAGTATAAACTGGAAGATTCTGCAATAATCTGCAAAGTTGGAATCATCTGATTGGCAGAAAAACTCCGCTTCAGCGCCATCGCGTTTGACTGCTGCGACCAATTTTGTTCCGTGAAAAACACACCATGTGCCTGGTTGACGCGCTGGCAATATATTTTTAAAGCATTCAATCTGTTTTCCGCAAAGCGATGCAGGGTCGCATGCGTTTATGAAATATACAGGTTTTTCATTTCCAACCTGGTTCAATTGTTCTATTTCTTTCGGTAAGGCAAACTGCAACCCTGGTATTCCCATAATGAAGCTGCCGCCTGCTATTTCCCCGGATAATTCCATTACACGCAAAGCAGGAAGAATGTCCTTCCACTGGAAACCCATCATTTCATGCACAAGAAGCTCGCGGAAAACAATGCCATAGCGGGAAAGCAGTATACGCACCCGCTCTTTTTTCAGTTCCAGTTCCTCCAGTGGACCAGATTTCTCAGGCAATTTTTCATTTTTAACAGATGCTGCAAGTGAAAACCAAAAACCGTCTTCTGGTTTAATATGTTTCCAGTCGTGCTTTTTTCTTATTGGGTCAGGTTTTTCCGCTGCCCTTTTTTTCACAAGTTCGTTATTCCTGACAAAATGAAAAGTGGTATTGGACACGGCCGAATTTCGAATACCCTCGTCAAGCAGGCGTCTTGCTTCAGCAGGTGTTTTGCCGCTTTCAGTCACTATATCCTTTAATGTATATTTGCCTTTGAGAGAAGGGAAAAGACTTGCAGCTTCACTGTTTTGGGATTGCGGATTTATAAAATATTCAATTTCATCCTGCAGCAGAAAACATACGGTGTTTTTTGAACCCGACCAGACAAGGTTGGATTTTAGCAGGAGAGTATCCAAAAACTCAAGTCTATAATCCGAAATACGCGTTGGAAGGATTGCTGTTTCCCAGAGATTGCCCAACGCCTGAAATCCAAACAGTTTTTCAAGTGCTTCTTTCAATCCGTCAATTCCTGTGTGTGGGGAAATGATTCTGTGATGACGGGCCAAAAAAGGAAACAGGTATTCTGCCGGTACTGGTTTGAAGGCTTTTCTTGCACGGGAGCGTTTCAGCAAAAGCAGTCTTTCGTAGTTCTCCCTGTCACAGATAAATTTATCAGTGCTATTTTCTGCAAGAAAACCCTGTACGACAAGGTCCTCGGTTTTAAGGACTTCGGTGATTTCCAAATATTGTTGCCTGCCAAGTCCTATAAGATTGGCAAGTTTTTCTTCAGAGACGGGGCCATGATATCGCAGGTACTGTGCAAGGAGCTCCGGCCTTCTCTGCAGTTTTTCTGCACTTGCTGTTTTCTTTGCTTCGTCTTTCGGCCTGTCTTCCTCCTCTGCGAGTACTCTGAGGTCCTTCTCGTGGCTGCGGCTGGCAACAAGTGTTGCAGATCTGATTTTGATTTGAATTGTTTTGTGAGCAAGCGGTTCTGAAAAGCAGGCTGATTGTTCTCCGCTGTCGCGTGAGCAGGCCTGGATAAGCTCTTCCCATTCAGCAAGCGTGCAGAATACGCGGTCCTCCAAAAATGACAATAACTCATGCGGAGAATCTGGAGCCCAGCCGTGAAATGTTCGCTTGAGTTTTGCGTCAAACTCGTTTATCAGATCTGCGGAGATTTTAGGCAGGAAATCCGGGGACAAATTAATCCCGGCGATGTATCCGGAAGGGGTTGCTGACGCGGCCAGAGAATCATCCTCGTACATGTATTTGTTGGTCATGTAGTAGGAGAGCTCTGCGGCAAAGGGAGATGGGATTATTGTATTCGCTTCACTAATGGTTATTGAGCCGGTCTTTATTTCATCCATGAGCTTGGCGAGTGTATCAAGGTCATAGTGATCTGTGATGCATGTCCTCCAGGTCTCTATGAGAATCGGAAAATCAGGTTGATCCAGGACAGCCGCAAGCAGTTTTTTTGATTTTAACCGTGTCATCCATAGCGGCATTCTGCGGCCAAATCCGCCTTTTGGCAGGAGCAGGGCGCGGCCTGCGTTTTCACGGAACTGTGCGCCAAAATATGCAGAGCCTGGCAAACCCTCTTTCAGAAGATTTTGCACATCAAGAGATCCGCAGAGCGAGATTAGATCCCTGGCAGAAAAATCATGCGGCAGATGAAAGAGCACGAGATCATTATGCACAAAATATTCAAGCGGATACCCGTATGTTTTTTTCCAGTGTGCTGATACAGCTACTGCAAACGGCGTGTTTACCCTGCCGCCCCAGAATGTGTGGATGATCACACTTTTACGGTTATTTTCCCTGGTTTTATCACAGCAGTGCTCAATAACAATGTGATGCCGATGGGGAAGCCCGGTTTTTGTGACTTGTCGCTGGAGAGAGAGAAAGTCAGAAAGGTTTTTCGCAGAAGGCTTGTCCATGAAGTATTTTGTCTGTAACAGTTCAAGGAAAACGGCTGGATTTTGCAATGACTTCCGCTCATCATCCAGAAGTTCCAGAACTGTTTCCGAAAACTGGAAGCTCCTGTTCTGAGGATCTGCCTTATAGAAGGGAATCATGGCAAAGGTTTTATCATTTGCAGTGACTTCAACGCTCCTGTCTGTAATCCGCTGGATGCGCCACTGGCCTGGTCCAAAGGAAAATGTGTCACCAATATTGCGTTCCCAGACAAACTCCTCGTCCAGTTCACCCAGAAGCCTGCCCGTATCCTGTTCACGCAGCTGGAAGTATCCTCGGTCAGGAATGGCTCCGCCCGATGAAAACAGAAGCATCCGCATGCCCTTTGCCGCACGGATTGTATTTTCCATTTTGTCAAAATAAATGCGCGGCTCAAGTTCCCTGATACGTGTTTGCTTGAATGAACCGGCAAGCATGTTGATAACCATGTCAAAATGAGTTCGTGACAGGTTCCTGAAGGGATAAATAGTTTTAACAAAATCGAAAAGCCGGTCAGTGTTCCAGTCTTCATCCAGTGTAATGCATAAAATTACCTGGGCGAGAATATCAAGCGGTGCTTCAGGTATCCGGACAGGTTCCGGCCTGTTGCGCGATACAGCCAGGGCAAGAGCGGGCATGTGCAGAAAATCAAGCCCGGCCATGGGCAGCATTGTACCGCGACTTTCTTCTCCCAGCCTGTGCCCTGCGCGGCCTATTCGCTGGATGGCTTGAGCAACTGCAGTCG
>RPPD01000223.1 GCA_003818675.1 Spirochaetaceae bacterium | reverse complement strand
GGCAATGGCCTCATAGCCGCGGACTGAGAGATAGTCGTCTATTTTTTCAGGATCAATTATTCCGCAGTTGCGCAGCGCGATTCTCATCTGTTTTCCGAAAAACTTGACATCTCCGAAGATCCTGTAAAAGCGGTTGAAGAGATGGTCCTCGTGTATCACCTTTGGTGAAAAAGGTTTGTCCTCGACTATGTGGTGGCTTATTATGGCCGCGGCATCCTCGGGCTCAAGATCGCCGTAAATGGTATAACCGGGATTTATGACCATGACCGGGCCCTTTTTGCACATGCCCAGGCATCCGGAGAGAATCACCTCTACCCGGTCCGTAAGTCTGTGCTTTTCAAGCTCTTCTATTACCGCCTGATAAAGTGCATTACCCTTTTTCTTGTGGCAGTTGGTTCCGGAACAGAGAATGATATTGAATTCAAACTGCTTTTTCACTTGTTCTTTTCCCCCAGCGGAGTTTACCGTATTACCCATTCGGATATGACCTCCCCCTTCTTGAGGTGTCTTTCAATTATTTCAAGCGCGCGTTCCCGGTTTACCAGACAGTACTTGACCGGAATTTTCCCCTCTTCCACGACCTCGACCGTCGGCTCGAGATTGCATCTGCCCGCACAGCCCTTCTGGCTCAGGTAGACATCCACCAATCCGTTCTGGATAGCGGTGCGGAAGATATCCATGACTTCCTGGGATCCCGCGGCTATTTCACACGTAGCCATTCCGACATATACCCGCTTTGTAGAGAAATATCCCCGACCCTGGATCCTGTTGATGGCTTCAGCCCTCATTTTTTTTATGCTATCAAGCGGATTCTTCATGTTTGCCTCTTGGTAAAGATATGATAAACGAGTTCCCCTCTTCCTCTAGGCGACAAGCCAGAGTTCCACCATGTCTTTCCACAATTTCCTTTGTGATGTACAGCCCGAGTCCTGTTCCCTTGACATGTCTTTTTTTTGCAAGATCAAGTCTTACAAACTTGCCGAACATTTTGTCTGCATCCTCTTTCGAGAGAGGTTGCCCGTCATTGTATATTTCAATGTCAGTCATGTCTCCATTTGCAGAAACACTCAATATGATGCGTCCTTTTTCATTTCCATACTTTATCGCATTGCCTACAATATTGTTTGCGACAATAAACAGCATGTCCCTGTCTGCGGGTATTTTTTCACCCACCGGGATTTCATTGATGACTACCATCTCCTGATCCGCTATGGCCTTTCCAAAGGCCTCCAGGGTTTCATCGAAAATATCCTCGCGCAGCAGACATTCAGCCTTGCTTATATTCAGCTCACCCTTTTCTATGCGGCTCAAGTTAAGAAAATTCTTCACTGTCTCCGCGAGGTAATCAAGATTTCTTGTGATGGAATCAAGAGCCTTGCGCTGCTTGAAATTGATCATCCCGAGAAATCCGTCCCTGACCGTATACGCGTTTAGAATTGTTGAGGCGAGTATTCCCTTGAGTTCATGTGAAACAAATCCTATAAGGTCAAGATAACTCTTGTTCAATGCGGCAAGCTGTTCCGATTTTGCCGTGATTGCACTCTCCCTGGCTGAAAGGTCCAGTATCATGGTTTCAAATGCCTCGGCTAACGAATGAATCTCTTTTATCCTGGAGCCTGTCGATACCTGCTTTGGATAAAGTCCGGAGGATATCTTTTTTGTGGCCTTGTACATTTCAAAAACAGGTTTTGAGATGTTCGAGGCGAGGAAGAACGATATAATGGAACCAGCCACAGCACTGCCTGCCAATATCAGGCCAAAGATCAAAAGAACGCGGATTGTCATGTCCATGAAGGGCTTTTCAAGACGGCCAACATAAAGTGCGCCAATCCTTTTCCCGTCAGGGTCTGAAATTGGCTCATACGCTGTAACATACCAATCCGTGACCACAAAGGCACGCGAACGGTAAGCTTCGCCAGAGCCAATCACCTTGTTATACACTTCCTCTGATACGCGTGTACCAATTGCCCGTTCGCCCTTTTCCGTCAGCACATTCGTGGTGATCCGCACATCATCCAGAAATATCGTCGCGGTTCCTGGAAGTTTTCCTTCATAGAGCGTGTCTTCAAAAATGAAATTGTGTATTTCATCTATGAGATCCACATCGTTGTTAATGATCCGCCCGGCATAGAGTACACTTGTCACATTCCCCAAGTAATCAAGTCTGGGAATGGCGCATTCAATCACGAGTGCCCTGTCCTCAACTTTTTTTTCAGTCGGCCGCGCCCTTTGTGTCTCCACAATGTAAATGGCGGAATCCGCAGCAAATGCCTTTCCAAGCAATTCAAGCTCAGCAGGGGCTACGAGCCTTGATCCGGATATTATTTTCTTTTCATAAAATGCATTGCGAACAACAGAACTTGGCGTGTCAGAGATCTGTGTTGCCACCCTGATGTAGTCTGCACCAATTTCGGATGGCAATATCTTATTGATGCCGTTATGGGAGATGATTGATAAAGCCTCGATTATACCATCTGTCTTGGCATTATAAATATAACGCATGGATTTCAGATTCCTGCTCACCTCATCCTGCGAGCGGGCAACAATTTCCCTCTGTATAACGACAAAGCCCAAAAGGGCAATGGCGCTTCCAAGCACCAAAATGACGATGAGGATGGAAATAAAAATCCTGCTGCGCAGCTTCATTTAAATTATTCCGCCCTGGCCGCGTTTATAAGGCAAAAAATATTCTCTATTTCCTGCACCAGATTGACATTAGTAACAGGCACTTCCTCCGGAGCCCGCAGGCGTATTGGTGCGAAGTTGAGTACGCCCTTGATCCCTGACGCTACCAGGATATCCAGCGCACGCTGGGCAGCTATGTCCGGAACAGCTATTACACCCACCTCTATCCTGTTTTTCGTGATGAAATCTCCCAGATTATCCATGGCATAGACGGGAATCCTTCCATCATCCCCGATTTTTGCAGGATCAATGTCAAAACCCGCAACTATCTGTATGCCCTCACGCTCAAATCCCTGATAGTGCATAAGCGCAGTGCCCATGTTGCCAAGTCCAACAAGCACAACCTTCTGGAGATTGGTTTTGCCCAGGATTCTGAGAATCCTCTCCAAAAGGTCGTCAATATTATATCCGCCCCTCTTGTTCCCGGTAATCTGGAACTGTGAAAAATCCTTTCTGACCTGTGTCGCCCTGATACCAAGCGCATCCGCCAGGTTGTCAGAAAAAACCTTTACAAAACCAAGTGTTTTAAGGCGCTGTAGCGTATTTTTGTATTTAGATAGCCTGATTATACTCTGTTTGTTCACATGTGCCCCTGTTCACAAAATAATGTGTTATCGTGATGTATTGTCCCATTTTGATGCATTTATGTGACTTATTTCACAATTGAATATTATTATTTTTCCCCAATATTGTCAAGATATTTTTCCTATCACATAAAAAAAAGACGCTTCTGCAGGAGAAACGTCTTTATAATTAAAGCATGTCAATATTTATTTTTTTATCTCAAGAATCGTGTTGATCTCATTGATGCGGTTTCCCAATTCCGTCTCCATCGCTTCTGCAAGCCTTCTGAATGCATTGCCCCGCACAGCAGCAACCGAACCGCCTTGCGAATGTGTTCCGTGATCATGGTCGAAAGAAACAACAGCTTCAAACATTATCTTGCCATCGGTAATCCTTATTATGCGCAAGGTTGCCTTCGCGTCAGCAGTATATATCGCATATCGAAGATCTGACTGCCTGATGCTGTAACAATCCGAGAAAACCATGACGAGGTATGTTGCGTCCTTTGCCAGGGTCAAGGACTTTATTGCTGCAAGATCTCCACCAAATACTTTCAAAAAATTATCGCCCATCAGTTTGCCGTTATATGGCACAAAATCAAACTTATTTTTTTTAAGTACATCATAAGTTTTGTTGAAAATGAGCGGATCGTCTGAAATAAAATCACCTGCGCGCTCATAGGCCAGGATTGTGGCTCTCTTTGTGGCAGGTCTGTATATAAAATCCCGTTTTAATGTCTGGAACTGGTAAACAAAACCCTTTATACGGTAAATAACCTGGGCCCTGATTACATTCTCCTTCAATAGATCATCAAAGCGGCCGACCTGGGCAGCAGCCTGTCCGTATTCATTTGTGGCTGTAGCACTGCTCAACAGCCCCGTACCCGAGGCAAACTCAAATATAACAGGAGCACCAGACACAGCCGCCCTGCTCCCGCCTATGTTGTACATGAGAATCACAGCAGGAGAGAGCTGGTTGCCCTTTTCTGCAACATTGATTATCGCGGCCTTCTGGTCCATATTCTCTTCAAGCCATTCTGCCGAGGGCTGCAACAGAAGTCCTGCCTCAATTTTTGTAAGTTCCGTTGTTGCCTTCTGGGCCAAAAGCTTTACTTCCTCCGCAGGTGACGTAACAGAATTGTAAATCGCAAGGACCGCAACAAGCTGGCTGATCCCCTCAGAAATGGCCATTTCATCCATCTTTTTTACCGCATTGTCAAAATAGGTTTTCATTTCCTTGACTGCGTCTGATGATGAAATATTGTTTTGTTGTCCGCCGCTTGTTGTGGTCTGGCATGAACTTGCAAAAATTATCACGAGCACTGTTACAGCAAGTAAACGCTTCATTCTTTTTCCTCCGTTTATCATCACCATGAAATAACCAGTTCTGTTTTCTCCTTGACCGACATCAGTTCAACAAGCGATATGGAATATGTAACTGTCTTTTTATCTTCAGAAATTGTTCCAAGGTTATTGGAAATAACGGGTCTGGGTGCATTGATGGAAAAGGACAGCTCATAACCTGCAAAGACACTCTGCATCATATCCACTGTTTCCT
>RPPD01000222.1 GCA_003818675.1 Spirochaetaceae bacterium | reverse complement strand
TTTTCACAACCCGACATGGGCGGCCCCACGCAGGATTACGACAACATTGACGCAAATTATATAGAAGATATTTTCTATTGGCCGCAGCAGGGAGAATACATCATCATCTGTCGCCATGATTTTTACCAGGGACCCTCCGGCGGACCCCCATTTGCCAACAGTTCGGCAGAACACACAAAATTTCTCATGGGTCTTGTCAGGACGACCGGTGAGAGCTATATAAAAATCGATGCGACACCGGAATGGGTGCGGCTTAATCTCGCAGCCAGCCAGCTCAAGGTGGTGGAATTCATTGACACTGATTATGTCAGTGGTACCGGTGTTATCTGGGATATAGGGCCTCACAGGATCACCGAGGCAACCGTCAAGGGTCTTCCGCTGGTTGAAAGATTCTATGACGGATTCATGGGCGACATTGTTTATGTCGAGGGATATTCCAATGCAAACGGCATCGCCGGATATTTTGACCACACCGACCAGAAACCCGGACTTTTCAAACCTGAACCCTCCATGAACTACTGGGAGCTTAACAAGGAGGGAATGAACAGATACGATACAAAGAAATACGCGGAGGCCGTGGAGTTCTTTCTAAAAAGCCTTGCAATCAATCCGGATTTCCAGCACTCCAATTACAACCTCGCGTGCATGTTCTCGCTTTTGGGAAAACCGTTCTCCGAGGGAAAACCATATCTTGAAAAACTTTTCAGCAATCCTGATCTGAAAGCCTATTATCTCCGAAAGATCCCGACAGACACGGATTTTAATTACTGGCGGACTTTAAAAGAGTTTCGCGACTGGTTTTCCGCACAGCAAAGGTAATTACATCAGGTTCATGGGATCGACGTCAACCTCGATATAGACTCCGAGCGGCGCCTTGAATGCCCATAACGCGGTTTTCACAGAACTCACGAGCGGACCAAAGCTCGCGCTCCTGAATATGATCTGGAAGCGATGGTTCCGGGCAATCACGCCGATGGGGCATTCCGCGGGTCCGAGCACTTCCGCTCCTGCTTCGTTTCTCTCTTCAAGCTGTTTTCGGACATTCTGCGAAAAAAGCGCGGAGGTCTTGTGCACCTTTGTCTTGTCCCTGCCGCGGAACACAAGCCGGATGAGCCTGGTAAAAGGAGGGAAACCCAGCTCTTTCCTCATTTCCATTTCACCGGCGTAGAACTCTTCTATCCTCATCTGCGAAGCGAGCCTGATTGCCTCATGCTCCGGCCTGAATGTCTGGATCATCACTTCTCCGCCCGCGGCATACCTTCCAGCGCGACCGCCCACCTGTACAATCAGGCTAAAGGTCCGCTCGGCCGCGCGGAAATCAGGGAGCATAAGGCTCGTGTCAGCGAGCACAATCCCCACAAGACTCACACCTCGCACATTCAGTCCCTTGGCCACCATCTGCGTCCCAAGAAGGATGTCAGTCTTGCCCTCCTTGAATCCGCGGATCGTCTCTTCAAGGAGTTTCTTTTTCTTCACTGTGTCAGTATCCACACGTTGAATGCTGTAATCAGGAAAAAGTCGCGAGATCTCCTCCTCCACAAGCTCTGTGCCAAATCCCAGGTACCCGGTGTCAAGCGAGCCGCACTTGGGACACGAGGAAACAGGTCGCGCCGCAAGGCCGCAGTAGTGACAGACAAGAATGTTGCGCTGCTTGTGATACGTAAGCGAGACACTGCAGTGACTGCACTTGTGTTCAAACCCGCAGGAGTTGCACCTGTATGAATATGAAAATCCGCGGCGGTTCAAAAACAGGATCGACTGCTTTCCCGCGGACTTTGCTTTTTGAATTGCCTGAAGCAGTTGCTTTGAAAACGGACCGGTTTCACCTGCCATGTTGATGACAGTGACTTTGGGCAGTATTCCGCCGGCAGGACGGGTTTTCAGTTTTGAATGCGCGAGCTTTCCCGTTTCCATCGAGTGCCAGGCTTCCACAGATGGAGTGGCACTTCCCATTAGAAGTTTAGCGCCCTCATCCTGTACGCGGTGCATGGCCACCTGGCGCGCGTGATAACGCGGAGTGGCGCCCGCCTTGTAGGTGTTCTCGTGCTCCTCGTCTATTACGATAAGTCCAAGCGATGGCACAGGCGCGAATACCGCGCTGCGCACACCAATCACAAGCCGGGCATCGCCCTTTAGAACGCGTCGCCATTCTGCAAGCCGCACTGAAGGCGAAAGCCCTGAGTGAAGCACTGCGATGTGCCGGGCAGCAATATCTTCACCAAACTCCGTCCTGAAGGCCTGCAGAACCTGGTGCGTGAGCGAAATCTCAGGCACAAGGTAGATCACACCCTTTCCCTGCTCAAAGACTTCCTTTGCATATCGTAGAAATACCGCGGTCTTGCCTGATCCTGTTATGCCGTAGACGTAATGGAAGGGGTTGCTGTTATTTTTTATTGCTGCAAGCGCTGCCATCTGTTCATCAGACAATTGCGTGATACGGTATTCGTCCGTGTCATAAGAGAGCCAGCTGCCTTCTGCGTCCTTTTCGCGGCGGCCCCCTGGCACCATGAGGGAGAGCACCTCACCCGGACTGCACAGATACATGGACGCTGTCCATGCCGCAAGCGCAACCTGCTTTTCAGTAAACACCGGCTCGCGGTCAACTATACGGGTAATGGGTTTTATCCTGAAATTGCCCGCTGGTTTTATGTCAGAGATACCTGTTACAAAACCCTCCAGCTCGCGACCTCGGAAGCTCGCCTCCACACGCATGCCAACTTCGGGCACACAGTCAGGACAAGCATAGGTGAACGCCTGCTGGAGCGGCAAATTGAAGGATAGCTCACAATACTTTGACATGGTTAAGCAAATCCTTGAGCCGCTTCAGGTCCTCCCAAACAGCAGCGCGAAGAGACGGATCTCTTAACACAGCGCTTGGATGAAAAGTAGGTACAACATGGATGTTGCCGAACATGTAGCTCCCGCCGCGAAGTTCATTTATCCCGCGCTTTTCCCCTGCAAGCACCTGGGAAGAAAAACGCCCGAGCGAAAGGATCACCATAGGCTTGAGCAGTTCAATCTGCTTTTTCAAATAGGGCATGCAAGCGGAAATCTCATCAGGTGCAGGGTCTCTGTTCTGCGGAGGCCTGCACTTTATAATGTTGGCGATAAAGCAGTTTGTGTCCCGCGAAAGCCCGATGGCGGAAAGCCACTTGTCCAGGTACTGTCCTGCTTTCCCCACAAAGGGTCTGCCGGTTTTATCTTCATCAGCGCCAGGCGCCTCACCCACAACAAGTACTGCAGGCCTTTGTTTCCCCTCACCCGGGACCGCCTGCAACCGGTTTGCCGAAAGCCCGCAGAGTGTGCACGCCTTGATGCGATTGTCAAGATCCGCGAGTCCTGCGTCTGCTGCTCCCATATTGCCAGGTCCCGAAAGACCGCCATCAGATACCATGACATCACCTGCGGCCGGACCATTGCCTGCAGCGCTGAAATCAGGGACGGACCTGTCAGCCCTGAAGCCGCTTTTCAGATGGTCTTCAAAAAGCGAAAGGGTTTCCCAGAATTGTCTGTATGAATCACTGAGGTTTGCCATATTCAACTCTTTCCAAAAACAGGCCGCGCGCAGGTGCGCATGGGCCTGCTGCCCTGCGGTCTATCGCTTCCATGATCTTTATGAAATCTTCTGCTGTGCGGCCGGAACCCACACAGCCTATGATTGTACCTACGATGTTGCGCACCATTTTCCAGAGAAAAGACTTGCCGCATATCTCATATACAACAAGTCCGCGGCTCTCATAAAAACATGAACAGGTCACAGTCTTTTCCTTTGAGGGCGTTGGATCAAGCGCAGAGGCGAAACTTGTAAAGTCATGTGCTCCAGTTACACATCGGGCAAAATCATTCAACCTGTTCACGTCAAGCGGCCGCTTAAGTTGCCAGGAATAAAACCTCATGTGCGGCATGCCTGGAAAACATGTGTCAAAATAGTAATGGTATGTCCTGGACAAAGCCTGAAAACGCGCGTGAAAATCCGATTCCACGGAAACACTGTCCAGGATCCTCACATCATGAGGAAGGTTTCCATTGATGGCGTCCGTGAATTTGACGTCCGGTATTGCATCATTGTCAGTATCAAAATGCGCCACCTGGCCTGTCGCATGGACTCCGGCATCAGTCCTGCCCGCACCTGTAACACTTACAGCATGTCCGTGAATCTTTTCTATTGCCGCCTCTATCACAGCCTGCACTGTGCGGTCATTTTTCTGCAACTGCCAGCCTGAAAAGCGGGTCCCGTCATAGGCAAGCGTAAGTTTAATCCGCCTCATTCCCATCCTGACCCGTTCCGACTCCCCCATTACCGTGGTTCTTGAGTTCCTCGTTTATCTTGGCGTAGATATCCTTGGCCTTTTCAAGTATCACAGAGGGTTTGTTCTTGCTCGCCTTGCCAATCCCGAAAATCTTGGAAAATAACCGCTTGATGTATTCAAGGGTTTTTTTCCTTCTCTCAGGTTCCACCGAAAGCCCATACTTGTATTCAAGATAACCAGACATGTAGAGAATGCCATCATAGCCATAATTCTTGTCCGAGTCGGGGCCCAGGTTGGCCTTGGCATTCAGCCCTTCCTCACCCTTCTGGTCCCGCTCGATAGACATTGTGTAAAAATATTTGGCCTTGCGGTAAAAAACCGTTGAAACATAGTCATAGTTCTCGCCGGGATGCTTGCGATGGAGGTCGCCGCACAGCCACGCAGCCCGCAGACAGCATATGCCGCGCTTGAACGTGGGCATGTAGAAGTTTTTGAAAAGTTCGTATGATGCCAGGGCCAGCATGTAGCTCGCAGCGCCTTCTGCCAGTTCGCGCGGCTCACGGAAATTG
>RPPD01000221.1 GCA_003818675.1 Spirochaetaceae bacterium | reverse complement strand
TGGTGAAAATTGCGACAAAAATAATGATAAACAAAACCATGACTCGCTTCATACATTTTACCTCCGTTAAAAAAGCCCGCTGATCTTCCCCGTTTCATCTATATCAATGTGGCAAGCGGCTGGGTCCTTGGGCAGGCCTGGCATGGTCATGACATCACCTGTGTAGACAACGACAAATCCTGCGCCAGCTGAAACCTTTGCCCCGCGCACAGTGATTGAAAAGCCTTCGGGACGTCCCGGCTTCTTTGGATTGTCTGTAAGCGACGCGGGAGTTTTTGCCATACAGACCGGGTAATTCCCGAAGCCAAGGTTTGTGATGCGCTTGAGGTCTCTTTTTGCATCAGGAGTGATGACCACATTGTCAGCTCCGTAAATCTTAGTGGAGATTGTCGTGATCTTGGCTTCAAGCGTTGCTTCAATATCGTATAGATAATTGAACTTGCCCGGTTTGTCCGCGAGCGACGCGAGCTTTTCAGCGAAATCAAGTCCGCCGTCTCCGCCCTTTTCGCGGAAGTCAGTCATAATTGCAGGCACGCCAAGGGATACGCACTCTTTTTCCAGACGCGCGAGACCGTCAGCAGGATCGTCCAGGAATTTATTTATGGATATAATTGGTGAAACGCCGAACTGCCTTATATTCTCAACATGCTTGGCGATATTTTTTATTCCATGGAGTTGCCATGCCCTGTATGTTACAACGAGTACGGCCGCAGATGGAACAAGTCCGCCAGCCCTGCACTTTATGTCAAAAAACTTTTCCGCGCCCAGGTCAGCGCCAAAGCCCGCCTCTGTTACGACATAGTCAGCCATTCGCAAAGCCATCCGCGTGGCCACCAGGGTGTTGCAGCCGTGAGCTATATTGGCAAAGGGTCCTCCGTGTACAAACACGGGCGTACCCTCGATTGTCTGCACAAGGTTTGGGTTGATCGCATGCTTTAACAGCGCGGCCATGGCACCAGGCGCTCCAACGTCAAGCGCTGTCACGGGTTTGCCGAGTTCATCATATCCAACAATGATTTGACCGAGCCTCATTTTAAGGTCAGCCAGGTCAGAGGCGAGGCAAAGCGTGGCCATGACCTCGCTTGCGGCGGTGATTTCAAATCCGTCCTCGCGCAGCACTCCATTGGAACCCTTGCCGCCGCATCCTACCATGATCTGGCGGAGGCTGCGGTCGTTCATGTCAATTGCGCGCCTGAAAATCACGTCGCGCGAGTCAAAAGGCGGCGCGTTTTTCTGATGCAAATGGTTGTCAGCGAGCGCTGCCAGGAGATTGTTTGCGGCTGTAATTGCGTGCAGGTCTCCGGTGAAGTGGAGGTTGATCTCTTCCATTGGAAGGACCTGAGAGAACCCTCCGCCCGCGGCGCCGCCCTTGACTCCCATGCAGGGACCAAGCGAGGGCTCGCGTATTGCTATCATGGCCTTTTTTCCGATTTTGGACAGCGCCTGTCCCAGGCCTATGGTGGTTGTGGTCTTGCCCTCGCCCCTGGATGTGGGAGTCATGGCTGTGACCATGATGAGGCGGCCACAGGGATTCTCCTCAAGACATTTTAATAGGGAGACAGGCACCTTGGCGATGTGATGGCCGTAGGGAATAATGTCCGCCGATTTGAGTCCAATCTTTTCTGCGATTTCTGAAATCGGCCTCATCATGGATGATTGCGCAATGTCAATATCGGAACGCATCATTTATTTTATTTCCCCTGCTTTGCAGCTGGCTTGCCGAAGAGCCCGATGATCCCGCGGATATGTTCCTTTGAAAGCACGCGGCTGTTTGAAAGCTCCAGTATGGTTTTTATACCGATATCGGCACAGAGGCCGACGCTTCCTGGCGAAGTAAAATCCGCGTCTGAAAGAACAGTCACGTCCTCGTTTTTCACGCCGAGCCTGGCTGCCATGCGCAAGGAGGACTTAAAGACATCAATGTCAAAAGCATCCGTGGAAACGTCCTCGCCGGAGATAACCCTGGTATCCTGATTGACAGGAAGCTCTGTGCCAATCGCGGCATCCAGACCGAGTGCGGCTGCCAAATGGTCCGCGAATAACTGGCAGGCTGGTGTCACGAGACCCACTGAATAGCCCATTGTGGCGAGTGTCTGTACCAGTTCCTGCGACTCCCTTCGCACGACTGTACCACGTATGACAGTTTCAATTGCATCCACAGGAAGCCCTTCAAGATACTCCGCAGACAATATCGCGGGATTTCCCTTTGCATAATCCCTGCGGATCGCGGCCGCATCAAGCCCGGTCTGACGGCAAAGTTCCTCTGTCTGATCCTGGGTAAAGAAGCTCCTCCCAAGCGAAAATACGATGAGGCGTTTTTTCTTGTTAAACACATCCTCGGGCTGGAGGATCGCCATGATTTTTTTCTGTGACATCACATCAGAGATTGTCCGTCCAAGGTTGGCTGTGGGTATTGTCGAGAGGCTCGCGTCAAGAAGAAGTTCCATGAGAAACACGTGTTCGCGCGCAACCATCTGCGAAAACTCTATGTTGATTTTATAGGTGCGCAGGGTGGTGGAAATGGTCGCGCCCAGGCCCGGGGCATCCTCTCCCAGGAGGATGAGGAGCAGGCATTTCTTTCCTGGTTCGCGCGGTACAGGATTGTAAACGCTCCAGGAAAGCTCGAGTGATGTCGCCTTGCGGATGGTGTCCACAACGCCCGCAAAATCCTCTGTTGAAAGCTTGCTGCCTGTAAGGTCTACAACCATTGTAATTGTAAAAAGCCCGTGGAGTACATCCTGGCGCAGATCCACGATATTGCCGCCTGCCTGGGCTACCGGCCGGGTGATTTTTTCAACAAGTCCTATTGAATCAGGCCCTGCGCCATGAATCGTCATGAGCTTTTCTTCAGGCATATGTCCTCCGCTTGTATTGGGTGAAACGAATTATACCTTATGATGGAGCGGAGGGGAAGGGGCAGGATAACCGGCGATTTCGCCGGAGACACCGACGAAGAGAGGTAACCGCCGAAGAAAACAAGGGCCGCCGAACAATAATAGAGTCCAGTTCATGGATTTGTTCATGTTATACCTCCGGCTTTATCCCACTGATCTCTTCATAAAAACTCTCCATAAAAACGCAATCCGCAATTTTATCTTTTATGTATTGCCTTGATGATGGTTTATAAAAAGTGTAAAATAACAACCTATTTTTAAACTTATTTAAAACTTGGAATAATAATTTTATTCATTACGTAATGTGTTATTATGATAACAATCAAATAATAAACATGACATTGTGTATTTTGGAAAAAATAAAGTTTTTCAAAGAATTCGCGGACAAAAAATCCATTAAAATAAAGCACAAAATTGAGAATAATCTGTTTGCCAAGATAGATCCATATGCAATAGACAGAGTCGTCAACAATCTGCTAGAAAATGCAATAAAATACACTCCTGCACGAAAGTGTATAATAGTTGAATTATCAGGGCAAAGGAACAAGGTAATATTGAAAGTGGAGGATAATGGACTGGGTATAGTAAAAAAAATAATTGACCTTGTAAACGGGGAAATACATGTTCAGAGCAAGGTGCATAAGGGCAGCTGCTTTACTATGGTGCGCTCGCCCTCGGGGACACCAACGAGAGGCATGGCTTTGAAAAGGCAAAGGATGAAAACGGCAACTATATGACGAGCATCAGCAAGATAGAATGCGGTGGTTTTCATGCTCTCGCTTTGAAAACCGACGGTACGCTTTGGGCCACCGGCAGGAATGAACGGGGCCAGCTCGGCACCGGCGATGGCCTGGATAGATACCTTTTTACAAGCGTTCCCTAAGCTTTTCACAATGGTCGGTTTCCGACAGAAGCGCCATCGCAGAATGGGAAACATTCCACATATATAATCCCGGAGGTGGAGAGATTGCCTTTTTAGATTAAGGAAATAATAAATACTTGCGCCATGATTCCTTCAAAGCAGAACAATCCAGCATTGGTTATGGAGCATATTTTTATTTAATCAACCTGTAAAACGTGTTTTTATAATTCGCCCGGAATTCAGGATTCCGGGCGGTTATTTTTCCAGCTGAAAGACCTGTCCTGTGAGCCATAGGGGCAAAACAGCACCGTGTGTTGGAAATGTCATGCGTCATCGACATCATGTCCTGAATTAAGTATATTATATTTAGAATTACAGATTGTCTGATAAAAAAAGCGAGGCACAAGGAGAGAGCTTATCGTTGCTGGGTAGCGGCAAGCGATTGTTCCCGGAAGGAAAAATGATTGAAGCAATGCGATAAACACGCATAATTCAAGTTGTGAGCAATTGGGGCCTGGCATTTCAAGCTATGTACAACTTGTATCGACCAGGTGAGGAATCATGCATCAAGATGAGTAATAGAGGCATTTGAACAAGTTCAAGCAACAAAAGGAGGCAACTAAAATGGGTAAAGAGAGCATGAGCCCGGAAACGGGCGGAACAGGCAGAATCCCGGCCGGCCATGGCACGTCCAATCGTGAGTGGTGGCCAAACCAGTTGAACCTGAACGTGCTTCACCAGCACACGCGGGTCTCCAATCCGATGGATACTGACTTCAACTATGCTGAAGAATTCAGGAAACTTGACCTTGCTGCCGTGAAGAAGGACCTTTTCAAGCTGATGACCGATTCACAGGAATGGTGGCCTGCCGACTGGGGCCACTATGGCGGCCTGTTCATCCGCATGGCATGGCATAGCGCCGGCACGTACCGCACCTCTGACGGCCGTGGCGGTGGCGGAACCGGCAACCAGCGTTTTGCGCCGATCAACAGCTGGCCTGACAATGGCAATCTGGACAAGGCGCGCCGCCTGCTCTGGCCTGTAAAAAAGAAATATGGAAACAAGA
>RPPD01000220.1 GCA_003818675.1 Spirochaetaceae bacterium | reverse complement strand
GGGCAAAACCCATCGCCGCGATACAGATGAAAACCACAAGTGCGAAAAGTTTTTTTGTCATAATTACCCCCTTATAATCCAATAATAGTCTTGAAGGCAAATCCCAGCATAACAAGAACACCAAGCTTCTCCATGTTTTCCGCGTAAACAAGAATTCCCAATGCACCTGCAAGAAGCAGGATCACGCCAATAAACCGAAAAATCACGCTTAAGCTGATGACATTGATCGTGATTTGCATATTGGCAATTGCCTTTTCCATGCGCTCAATCTGCTTCTTGATTGATTCGTCATCCCTGGCTTTGTTGTAATCCATCTTTGACTTATTATAAAGATAATCTGCATATACCTTGTCATAGGCCGCTTTTGCAGCAGTGTATGCCTCTGATTCTTTTTTCTTCAGTTCCTCGTATTCCTTAAGCCTTGTTTCATACAGGGTTGTCGCCTCTGGTGTGGCGCTATCACCCGGCTTTGCGGGTTCGGTGAGTTTTAATGAAAAATCCACAGGGTAAGCTGGTTTTTCAACCTTGTATTTTTCCTCAATACTTTTCTTGAACACTTCAAGATCTGCCTTGGCCGTGGAAAGCGACGCGACATTATTGGTCTCGAAAAAAATGCCGGTCGCCATAAGAATCACTCCCGCGACTACGGCCAATCGCGCATACATCAAAAGTTTCTCCTTCATCAAATCCTCCTTTGTTTATTGCGAAAACATTTTATCGACCCCGTAGGATCTGGATTCAGTGCGTCTCTCTGTAGTACGTGACGGGGAGTAGGAAGGCCCTGCCCCGCCTGATTCCCCGTAATAAAGCTGGTAGAGCACATATTTCATATCCGGATCAATGGCAATGCTCAAATTGACAAGCCTTATGCCCTCGTTCATATACCATTCACTTCCAGTTTCCTCACCGTATATATTGTTGAATAATCCCTTTATCAGATAACCAAAGGCATAATCAAAACGGTTGCCAGATGCCTGACTGTTTCTGATGTGCAGGTCAAGCTGTTCGATTGATCGTCTGAAATTCCCCTTGTACTTCCAGCGATTGACGAAAAAGAAGGCCGCTTTCTCCAGGGGAGTTCCAATAATATCCTCGTATTCCTCCTCGACCTCGACAGTATAGAATCCGCTGTCCAGCTCAATGAGCTTTTCAACAAACGCGTCAAGGGACATTCCCAGGTGAAGATACTGGCGAAGGGACTCGTCTGGTTCAAAAAATATATTGATGATTATCCAGATCCCGTCTTTTTTTTCAAGTTTCCAGTATTCAATTGTATCGATGATCCCATCTTCCACGGATTTGACCTTGATCTCCACACGGGCATAGGCGACTGAAATGTTTTTTACCTTGAGTTCTGAAACAGTGTAACTCATGAGGAATTTTTTAAGCCAGGTCGCGCCCTCGCGAGTGAACCTCCGCTCCTGGTCATGCCTGGCCAGAAGTTCAAGCTTGACCGTGTTCTGCATCATGCGCCCCTGATAGAAAGCATCAATGACCTCTTCGGGAGTCCTGTTGAGGCCAAAAAGATTTCCTGTTCCCATAGAAAAAAGCAGGAGACAGAAAAGCGCAAATATCCGGTGTTTCATGCAGTAAAGTATAGGGAAAATTGCCTGACCTGCAAATTTAAATTAAAAAAAATTCTTTGGAGTTTCGTTGTATACTCATATTAAATAGAAAAATACAACGAAACTCCGTAGTTGCCTTCCAGTGACTATGTTTTCATACCAAGTTTGCTAAGGCAACTAGCGCGAAGTAAAAGTCATTCCATACGGAACAAATTCTGTTCCCTTTGCAGGCTGGATCATGTAGGCACCGCGGCCCTTGTCGCACATGATCTTGATGGTAAAAAACTCGCCATCCCATCTTTCAGGTTTGAAAAGACCAGATCCGGTGCTGAAGGAACTGTCCTTGTTGAAATACCTGGCATCAGGATCAGGGAACCGCACAATAATACCCACCTGGTCTTTTGGGTAATTTCCTATGAATCGGAAAGTCAACTCAACCTCGGAACCATATGGGACATTCTTTGGAAGCGATGAAACCAGTTCCACCCAGAGATTGGCTGGCGTGACCGTGCAATAATACTTGTAGGCATTTCCATCTCCGCGATATATCCCGACACCTATGTAATTCCAGTCTTTGGAAAGCACCACGCTTTTGAACTCGCCCTGCATCCAGTAATTGACGAAGTTTTTGGCAATCACGTCAGGATCACCGCCGCCCAATGATGCGACCATCTGCCCCACATTGCCGAAAATCTCTGGTGCAAAAATAAGCTTGCGCGCGAGCGGACCCATGCCGTTCTGGTCTGTTAAATCAAAAAAATTGTATATCTGCATGTTCATGCTGTGGTAGCGGCTCAGGGCGGCCAGACGGGCATTATAAAGAAATGGAGTCAGGCCGGCCTTCTGCCGTTCCTGGTTTATATATTTGAAAATGGCCTGCTCGATGACCAGAAATTCCTGGGGGACAACGGCGTTAAGCTCAAACCCCTTGGAGGCATATTCGTAGCCGGCAAAGGTGGCGTCCCTCTTCCTGATGGAAGCAAGTTCCGCTTCCGAGAGACTCACCTTTTTAAAACCGTCCGCATTCGCCTCGTCTATTCCGCCAAGGAGACCTATGACAATCTCATCCTGCATTTCAAAAATCTGGTGGATATTTCCGTCCTTCTTGACTGAAGCAATGACCTGGCCCTTTTCCGCGAGCAACAACCTGGCTGTGAGCCTCACATCCTGGCCTATCGCAGTGTACTCGCCTGTAATAATCAGATTCGCGCCCAGCATTCTCCCCACTCTCAGGACCTTTTCTGCTTCAACCAGACCCGAGAGTTGAAGGGCTTGTTCCTCCAAAGCCTTTTTCCTGTCCTGCGTCCCTATGACCTGAACAGACTTGATGCATGCAATGTCCGAAATAACAGAAGCCTCAATGCCGAAACCCAGCCAGCCGTATTCTCCACTGGAATTGTTGGCAAACGGTGTTACCAGAATGCGCATGTTTTGCCCTGTCGCAACTGACAGAAAGACTGAAAAAACAAGACCCAAACAGAAAAATCTCTTCATAAATACCCGTCCTTAGGCCTTAAAATGTAGTCCATCATCCATCAAAAATCAATATCTTCAATTATTCACCCTTGACCCCGCACGCAACTTCTTCTCTTCTATATATCATGAGCCTAAGCAAAAAAAATCCTCTGGGAGCCATTTTTACCTATCCGCCTACCTGGGCTGTAATAGGCCTGATTGCAGTTTTCCACCTGGTTTTCACCCTGATCTTTGCGCCAGGCATGATTTTTTCAATCATTGCGCTCGTGGTGGATTTCCTGGGTTACTGCACCTGGTTTGTCATTGCATTCAAATCAGAAGACTTCAAAAAACACTTCAACAAGATGCCCTATGAAAACAGGACGCAGGAGATAGGTAAAGTCGTGGCCGTATGCCCTGAACCCTTCAGGAAGCCAGCTTCAGAAAGTCTCGCCCTCATAGACCGCGTCACCAGGGAATTCCCCGACCAGACCTACAGTTTTGAGCTGGAATCCATGGTCTCCAATATCCGCGAACTCGCGGTCAATTACA
Source organism: Spirochaetaceae bacterium (assembly GCA_003818675.1). The sequence continues at coordinate 1,255 of RPPD01000220.1, read as the reverse complement.
AGACGCTCGCTGACCGGGCCCAGCATTTCGGAGATGCGGACCAGAAAAAGAGAATGGAATCCATCATGAACGGGCAGATCAATGCCTTGAATACAACTCTTTCAACGCTGAAAACATTCAGCGGCAATCTAACACTCCTTGCGGCTTCGGAGGAACAGTCCCAGGCGGCCACAGACCAGCTTAAGGACATCAACCAGGGCCTCAAGGAAGTCATAGAGGAGCTTTAATATGGGAACCAAACCCGGTGCGATACTTGCTGTCATCATTCCATTCGCTTTTATTTTTATAATCTTTATTATTGCCGTGGGCGAATGCGATTCAGACACCCCAAATTCAGGCAACTATACGCAATATGGAACCATCTCCCCTGACGAAGCAGTGCGCAGACTCGCAGACATGTCCGCACGCGTTGACGCGAAGGACAGATTCGTCTCCAGCGGTGAAATGGTGGTTGCCACAGGCAAGGCGGATCTGGCAAATACACTTCCCCCTGTTGACAAAATCAACACTCACTTTCCGCTTACCGTGGAACCCCTCGTGACATCCCAGGACGTTGTCATAGAAATATTCTGCTCCACAGAAAAATCAGGAACAAAAGAACCGGACGACTGGTTTACCAAGATTGCAAAGGAATTCAACGACCGCGGTGTTACAACCTCGGGCGGGAAACGGGTCCAGATCAAGCTCCGCTACATAGCAAGCGGTACGGCGTACATGTACATCGCATCAAAGAAATACATCCCGGATGCCTTCTCTCCCTCGAATCATATCTGGATCAAAATGACCGAGGCCTCCGGCATTGTCATGACCCCGGTCATGGAACGAATGGTCGGAAACATAGCGGGTATTGTCATGAAGGATGATACTTATAACAAGCTCAAAACCAACTTCGGTGAAGTCAACCTCAAGGCAGTGATTGACGCGGTTGCCCAGGGAGACATTGCCATGGGCTATACAGACCCCTATGCCTCATCAACCGGACTCAATTTCCTGATCACGGTGCTTCAGACCTATGCAGGCGGCAGTGAGGCAAAAATGCTGTCACCTGAGGTGATGAGCGCATTTGAGGCGTTCCAGAAAAACGTTCCCTATGTGGCGTTTACAACCATACAGATGCGGGAGTCAGTGCAGAAGGGCGGACTGCTTGACGCTTTTGTACTGGAATACCAGACATTTATCCGTGAACCAAACCTGCAAACAGGCTACAAGTTCATACCATTCGGACTTCGCCATGACAATCCTCTTTATGGGGTCG
>RPPD01000219.1 GCA_003818675.1 Spirochaetaceae bacterium | reverse complement strand
TGCCAAAAGCAAAAAGAACCATGAAGCCCATGAAAGAGATACATGGACATTCAACTGCCGAGGTTTCTGTTGGAATACTCATCGGTTTTTTTATAGCTGTCGCGTTTTGTAATCTCTGATATAATCCTGCCATGCAACCATGAATACCAGACGGCCGATTCCATTTTTTCAAAATATCCATTCACTGATGACGGTTCTCTGTCTGTGCGCCTGTTTTTTCCTTTTTCTTTTTTTCACAATACCTGCAATGCATCCGCCATTATTCAGAGGGTACTTAACCCTGTATTTCCACGGAGATATTGATGCAAGGACAGCTGCAAAAGGCATCCAAGGCTCCAGCGGAATCCAGGCGGTCTTGAGTCAGTACACCTCTGCTGTAGAGGCTACAAATTTTGACCGTGAAATACAGGTTATGCAGTCAGAAATACAGGAACGCTTTGATCCTGATGATCCCCGCATTGATCCATACATGAAAAGTCTTTCTGCGTATTTTTACGTGAATGACGGAGTGAATAATTGGAATGTGATGTACATAAGAACGCGTTTGAATCCTGTTTATCTTTCAATGCTGCTTGCTGGAATATTCAAAGATTCAAAGGTTGAATGGCACATATATGAACTGGAACGCACGGAGATAACTCTTGTCATAAGCATCGCAGGGACTCTCTTCCTTTTTTTATTACTGCTTTTTTTCACTGACCAGACTTGGCGGATAGTGATGTTTTCAGGGCTGATTCCCTGGATATCCTGGGCCGCGGGCGGCGGTATTGGATCTTTCATGCTTTTTTTCCCTTGTGCCTTTGCATGGGCAATGTTTTCGCACGAACTATTGGTATTCATGAAAAACAGGATTTTATTCAAATGGGAGGAACCAGCAAAAAAACCAATTATTGTCACAGCATTTTTGTACGGTGTAACAATACTGTCAGGTATACTTTTTACTTTCGCCGAGATACCTGTTTACAGCATTTTCTTTGTAATACTTGTTCAAGCCCTGATTTCTGGAATATATGCCCTTTATCTGGCAATAATGCCATGGTGGAAAAAAAGGAATCATCTTTCCCACAGGACCTTCCAGGCTGTGACACTTGTAAAAAAATACAATCCTGTCAGGAGGGGGAAATGGGATCGATTGACTTTAAGGATTATGGCAATTTTCCTCGTTGTTATCCCATGCATGCGGCTGATGTCCATTAGTGTACCCAGGCAGATGTTGCCTGTTCCGGAAAAGGCTTATATTAATGCATGGTGGCCTTCCCATGAAGCCATGACCTCGCTGAAGCAGAAAGGGGATGAAGGATCTCTTCCTGATTTATCCGATTATGCAGCGCATATTGCTTTTCAGGAAAGGATTGCATATGGTGGAATGGAATATGGTATCCCTGAAAAAGACGAGGAAATACATATGCCAGTGTTTACAATGGATGCGTCCGGAAAAATAACAAAGTCACGCTTGAATGTTATTTCATTCAATTCCGCCTGGTACGATAAATTACAGGCAAGACCTGGTGACGATTCAGTGGCGCGAATGCTTTTTGAACAGGGAAGCCCCATGACCATAAGGATGAGAAAGCAGCGTGGAGCGACAGATCCATATCCAGTATGGACAATCATCATGAATTGGTGTATTCTACTCTGGCCCTTGTTAATCACACATTCAAGATTTTTTCTCACCATCTTACATGGAGTTGACAAGGACACCCAATTACTTTTACGGGAGCTTAGATGAACGGAATAAAAACGTTTCCAAAGGGTGGAGTGCATCCGCATGGAAACAAGAAGGCGATATCTTCGCAGAAAATAAGTTCTTCGCAGCCCATTAAAAACGCACATGTGCCTTCAATGGCAGTGATTGCCATGAGTCAGCACATAGGAAAGCAGGCGGAGTGCACTGTAGCAGTTGGTGATGAAATTAAGGAAGGCATGCTTGTCGGGAAAGCATCTGGTTTTGTTTCTGCAAACATCCACTCGCCGATTCCTGGCATTGTTAAAAGCATAACTGAAATCTATCTCCCTCATGGTGTAAAAACAAAGGCTATTGTACTGGAATTCCAGGGGGAGTTCGAACGCTCAGGCAAGGCTTTTGAGAAAAAGACCTGGATTGGAATGTCTCCGGAGGAATTAAACGGTTTTGTGGCGGATATGGGAATCGTTGGACTTGGAGGGGCGACTTTCCCAACCCATGTCAAATACACTATAAAACCAGAACAGAAAATAGATTCGCTTGTCATAAACGGCGTTGAATGCGAGCCTTTTCTCACTGCAGACCATCGCCTGATGCTGGAGAAGCCAGATGAGATCCTCGAGGGCATAGAGATTGTAAAGGCAATTACTGGTATAAGAAATGTATATATAGGCATTGAAGAAAATAAAACAGATGCAATTTCACATCTCAAACACAAAATACAAGAGAAAAAACTGGATTACACGGTAGTATCCCTGAAAGTCAAATATCCCCAGGGAGATGAAAAAATGCTCCTGAAGGCAATACTTGGCCGGGAAGTTCCATCTGGGGGCCTGCCGATAGATGTTGGGGCTATAGTTTCTAATGTGGGAACAGTGTTTGCTGTTTATGAAGCAATAGTATGGAGAAAGCCTCTGACTGAGAGAGTCATAACCATTTCAGGTTCGGGAGTTAAGTATCCATCAAATCTCAAGGTTCGTATCGGAACAAAAATATCAGAAATAATTGAAGAATGCGGCGGATATAGAGGAAAACCAGGGAAAATCGTATTGGGTGGTCCCATGATGGGCTTTGCGATCGCCGATCCGGACATGCCGGTTACCAAGGGCGTTTCTGGCATACTTGTTTTTAATGAAAAGGATTCATTTAAATTCCAGAATGATCCCTGCATACGGTGCGGCCGTTGCATACGCGCGTGTCCATGGAATCTAATGCCCACATTAATGTATAAAGAAATAGAAAACCAGGACTATACGGGCGCCCTGGCAATGGGGCTTATGGATTGCAAAGAATGCGGCAGTTGTGCCTTTGTTTGTCCCTCCTGCATACCGCTTGTGCAGATATTCAAATACGGAAAGCTCCTTTCCAGTAAGAAGTAAGGAACCCTAAGGATATGGAAACACGAACCTTGTTGACAGTTACGACCTCCCCCCATATCAGGGAAGGATCCCGGACACATCTGATAATGTGGTTTGTATCTCTGGCCCTGCTGCCTGCGGCCCTATGGGGCGCGGTGGTATTTGGCTGGTATTCTGTCTGGGTGCTGGTGACGAGTATTTTTTCCGCTGTTTTAGCAGAACTCGCAATAACGGCTCTTAAAGGCAAGATCACGGTTCCAGACGGCAGCGCATTTCTTACAGGGTTTTTAATTGGTATGAATATGCCTCCATCCATACCCATTTACATTCCTGTCTGTGCGTCTGTTTTCGCAATTGCCATTGTGAAACAAGCTTTTGGAGGATTAGGAAGCAACTGGATGAATCCTGCACTCGCTGGAAGGGTTTTCGCCATGTTTTCCTGGTCCAAAAGCATGACTATATGGAACATGCCGTCAACGCTTACAGGAAACAGCGCCGTCACCCAGGCATCAGGGACTGCTGGTGACGCAATCACAGGGGCTTCACCGCTTGGGATTGTTAAATCAGGATTGCTGGATATGTCGGTTCAGGCGGACAGCCCGCAAGCCCTTGCATCCCAGCTTCAGAACATTGGCGGCCCGCTTCAATTCATGCTACAGAAGGGCTATCCTGTATCACAATTTGACTCTAATGTTACGGAGTGGTTAAACTCGGTTTTTCATCTTGGATTAAGCCGTGGTTATGTTGATCTATTCTTTGGAAATGTAGCAGGTTGCATCGGTGAAATATCGGTTTTCATGCTGCTGATAGGGGCAATTTTCCTTTTCGCAAAAAAGATTATCAGCTGGGAAATACCCGCCAGTTTTTTAGGTTCATTCGCTTTGCTTGTATGGATTTTTGGCGGAACCAAGTTCGCAATGGGGATGTTTACAGGTGATGTCCTGTTTCATCTTCTGACAGGTGGCCTGATGCTTGGCGTATTCTTCATGGCTACAGACTATGTAACAACACCAGTCACAAGAAAGGGCATGCTCATATTTGGAGCAGGGGCCGGGTTTTTGACCTTTCTTATTAGGCTTTATGGCGGACTTCCAGAAGGTGTGTCGCTTGCAATAATAATCATGAACATGTTTGTGCCGCTTATTGACAAGCTCACAAAGCCAAAAGTCTTCGGGACAAGAAAGGCAATGAAAAAAGGAAGCGCAGCATGAAAGAACTATTGATTCCGGGAATTAAACTCTTTGTCATTTGCTTTGCCGCGGCGCTTTCACTTGGATTTGTGAATGAGATTACCAAGGATAAGATATCTGAAGCCCGCGCAGAGAAGGAAAAAAAGGCTCTTTCAGAGTTTGAATTTGACGGAATACTCGGCAATCGTCTTGTTGTTCCACCAACAACAATTAAAAAAGAGATCTTTCAGCAGAAAATTATAGAAAGGCTGTCAACAGAAGAAGAGAAGACTCTGTTAAACCGGGTTTATTCTGTTTCAGATACAGATGCAACACTGTCAGTATCACTTTCCCCCGAACTGCTTGTTGCTGTTGCAAAGGCGATAACCGGTACAGGGTTTGAATCAGGAGAAAAGATCAGGACCATGTTTGTTGTCATGAAGGAAAACGCTGAAGCCGGCAAGGTTATTACCGGATATGTCCTGGAAGTCCATGGAAATGGATATGGCGGGGACATGAAGATTTTCGCCTTTTATTCCCCTGATGGGACAATATTGGGTTTAAGAATTGTACAAAAAAATGAAACAACAAGAATGGGCAAAAAAGAAGAGGACACAGAATAAATGAACAAAT
>RPPD01000218.1 GCA_003818675.1 Spirochaetaceae bacterium | reverse complement strand
CGTTAACGGACAGCAGATAGCCCAGCGTACCATTACGGAAACCAGTGATGAACTGCTTTATATCCACAAGGACCACCTTGGAAGCGCTGTTCGTCTAACAAACCAGGCAGGGGAAGTGGTGCAATCAATTGCCTATGAACTGTATGGCACCACGGTGTACAGTCACGGCAACAATGAACCGTCTCGTCAATTTACAGGCCAGATCAAGGACGGCACAGGGTTATATTTCTACAACGCGAGATACTACAACCCAACTCTCGGCAGATTCATCACCGCGGACACCGTGTTGGATGGGCTGAACCGCTACACCTACTGCGGGAACAATCCGGTGAGGTATAATGATCCAAGTGGGAATGGAAGTGAATGGGCATGGAATGCCGAAGAGAGCTCTTGGTGTATATTGCCTACTCCTGCTGAAGATACCCATGAAGCAACTATTGCAGAAGTAGCTGCATTATGTCATTGGAATACTACTTGGCAGGATATGGCTGATTATTATGGGATTGGTGGGTGGTATGATGGGGATACTTGGACTGGGAAAGGTGGGAATCTCGGATCATTGGGTGACATTCCAGATCATGATCCAAGAAAGAATATAGATAGCTCGACTTTAAGAAATTATCAAGATAGTAATGGATACAGTGAAGATGTAAGAAGCGGAGGTGACGATATTTGGATTGCAAAAAATCATGATATTTCAGCTGCGTGCGAAATAACTGGTGGTGTAATAAAATTACCCGTTGAAGTGGGATTGAGTTGTGTTGAATTTTATACCTTAAATGGTATAAGCAAGCATTTTGTTTTATTAGTTGAATTTAATCTCATAAACTCAGATGGTATTATGACGAATATTGGTGGTTCTTTTATCGAGGGTTGTTTCATAGCTTCATTACCAAGATCAATGTCTGTTAGAGAAGTAATTAAAAACTTTACCGGTGGTTATACTTTATTATATAATTTTTGTTTTCCAACGCAATACCGTTTTTTGTCCGGCTCAATCGCAGTTATTAAAAGTGGCTCTTTTTATGGATTATCTGCTGGTGGTAGTTTAAATGTTCCATTATTGCCAATAGGGGGTACAATACAGACAATTGTATCAACGCCAATATGTTATATTGATTTGGGATACGTTAGTTTAGTACCAAATAAAAAATATGAACTAATTCCCTGGAGATGATCTTAAAATGATAAAAAAACAAAAGGTAAAAGTTCTCTTAATTTATTTGTGCATCGTCTTATTAATATTATCAATAATAGTGTATTTATTTTGTTTATTGGAAAATATTCAGAAAGAACAAATATCCTTTAATGAAAAGATATGGATTAGAAATCCAGATGCATTTTATGATTTTAGGAAGGATAATGATTTTCGAGAAATAAATATCTCGATATTTCTTCCAACAAAAAGTATCCGTATAAATAAAGTTGAATCAGATAAAAATATAATATATGAATTATGGGATTTTGTCAGAAAATCAAATGATCCATATATCCCAAAAGCAGGAATGCATGATATTTCAATTGATATTTATTTCGTCAGATCGAATGGGGTCAAATATTATGTTAGTGTTACTAAAGAATATAAAGAAAACACAGTATTTTTTTATTTTGGATTATCTGGTGAGATGAAGGCTGGCACATATTTCTCGTGTGAGGATACAACGAATTATATTGTAAGATTACTTGATCGATATTTAGATTATTGAAAAGGCAACGTACAATTAAGTGCGTAAGTATGACTTGGAAAATACCGTAGTCTGTACAGACATAGTATTTACCTGACACCATCGCCTGCGGATGGACGCGCTGACACATCCGTGTGCCCGCGGATGACGCTTCGCGGCGTCCATGCCGCTCTGCCGCGACAGAAATGGTGCTTGGCGAATAAGGGGGGACTCGTTGGCAGTTTCAAGGTAATCCTTGAAACTCCAATGCATGGCCCTGTGAATGTGGTCTTGATGTGTGGTTCTGTTAGGCCATGCACAAGTTGAGCAGAATCTCCGATTCTGTCCACCCAGGGCACAGCGGTGATTGATGACCTGAGCGCAGGCACAAGGCGTCATTTGACATTTCTGACCAGCTTGAGTTAACAACAAGCCTTGGGCCAGGCGCAGAAGGACGGAGCCGTCAGGGATGACGGCGACGTTTTCACCATGAACCAAACGCCTGGTTTTCAGGTGTGCCCGATGGCCGCTTACCGGCTAGGGGGAGCGGAAAGGGCTTGACTAAATGCCATTATTTTACAAAATTAGATTTATGGGTAAAGTAGCAGCACACAAACAATACGTGATCGATGATCATGGCAAGAAGACAGCGGTTATAATACCGATGGAAGAATACGAGGATTTAATGGAGGATCTCCATGATCTGGCCGTCGCGGTCGAGCGCCGGGATGAACCTGTGGCGGGTTTTGAAGAATTAAAAAAAGAGCTAAAATCCAGGTGAGCTAAACCGTTCAAACGCGGAATTCCGTCCGGAAGGACGTCAGGAAAATACCAGGCAAAATTCTTCAAGAAATTTATGATGAAATCGACAAGCTATCCGAAAACCCCCATCTTGGTGATGTAAAAAATGCTGCAAAAAACGATCGGAAAAAGATAGTTTCTCCATCTTCTTCATCTGGTGCATCAAGAAAGCTTTCACGTGCTTGCAGCTGGGAGTGCTGCCTTGCCAATTGCCCATTGAGCAAGTAGCCGCGCGGGCGTAGAACAGAGTGATCTGGAATACGAAGCCCCGCAAGGCAAAGACATGAGCCGTAGCGTATGCGAACCTGAAACAGCCTCGTTAAGAAAAGATGAGAGCGGCCAGCCTTTCAGATGTGGTGAAGCCAGAACCGTCGGCGAAGAAATGGGCGGGAGCAGACGACGGGCTCTCCGGGGTCAGAGTGGACGGCGCGTGTTGAAAGCATGGGAAGGAACTTGAGAGGCCCCGCGCGGCGGTTAGGAGCCGACGGCGCAAAGGAATGCATAACGATGCGTCGGCTGTGACGGGGAGTCGGAGGAGGCCATAGTAGTGATGAAGCGGGGTAATGCCCGTGGAGCGAAGGGCCTCTACCATGAACGTGTTTGTGAGGAGAAAGGAGAACCGCTTGGAGAAATCCCACTACGGAACAAAGCCGGGAAAAGATGTCCGGAATGGAGTCGAAATCCCGGAGAAACTCTCATTTCTTCGGAGCAAGCTGAACGAGAAAGCCAAGCGTGAGCCTGGTTTTCGTTTCTATGCGCTGTATGATCGGATTTACCGGGAGGATACGGTGCTGACAGCCTGGAAGCTTGTAAAGGCAAACAAAGGAGCGGCTGGCGTGGATGGAATGTCGATAGAAACCCTGGATAAGGACGGTGAGGCGCTGCGGGCGCTGTTGCGTGGAATCCTGAGTGATCTGCGCGTGAAGCGGTACCGACCGCAACCCGTCATGAGGGTGCACATTCCGAAAGCAAATGGTAAGTTGCGACCTTTGGGAATACCAACGGTGCGCGACAGGATCGTGCAGACCGCGGCGCTCCTGATTCTGGAGCCTATATTTGAAGCCGATTTTCTGGACTGCAGCTTCGGATTTCGACCTGGACGATCCGCGCATCAGGCGCTGGAAGCGATACAGAAAAACATCAAGGAGGGAAGGGCGGAAATCTACGATGCTGATCTGGCCGGATACTTCGACTCGATACCCCATGATAAGCTCATGAAGTGCGTGGAAACCCGGATTGCCGATGGACAAGTCTTGAAGCTGATCCGGGGTTGGCTGCGCGCGCCAGTTGTGGAACGAGGGAAGGAACCTCCGAAGAGATCGGGCAGGGGAACGCCGCAGGGAGGAGTATTATCGCCTCTCCTGGCAAATATCTACCTGCACTGGTTCGACAAGGTGTTTCACGGCGCAAATGGTCCGGCGCGGATGATGAATGTGGCGCTGGTGCGATACGCCGACGACTTTGTGATTATGGGTAAGTATGTGGGAGCGCGGTTAATAAAGTGGGTGGAAAACCTTTTGGAAGAACGTTTTGGACTTTCGGTCAACAGAGAAAAGACGAGAGTCGTAAAGTTGCGCCAACTCCGGGAGGTGCTCACTTTTCTGGGATACAGCTTTCGCTATGAGAAAGACCTCTATGGAAGCGACAGAAAATACCTGAATGTCTACCCGTCTCTCAAAAGTATGGCGAGAGAACGTGAGCGGCTTCGGGAACTTACGGATCGTAAATACTGCTACAAGCCCTTACGGGCGATGATTCATGATATAAACGTGCACCTTTTGGGGTGGGCGAATTATTTCAGTTTCGGATACCCGCGCAGAGAAATCAATAAGATAAACTCATTTGTGAGACTCCGATTGATGAAGCACCTGAGCCAGCGAAGTCAGAGACGATACCGTCCCCCGAAAGACAAATCCTATTGCGGGCATCTTGCCGAGTTGGGGCTTGTCTACCTGTAATGCTCATATGAATGCTTCTGGTTAATGTTCATGGGAAAGCCGTATGCGGGAAACCTGCACGTACGGTTTGAGGAGGGGGAACAGGGAAGCCGTTCAATAGACTGGAGTAATCCCAATATAGCGGAAGAAAAAGTCGGCCATCCCCTGTTCTCTACTCTACTGTGAGCGCGCGAGGTTTTCGCGTGCGCAAGCATCTGTAGTTTTATATTGCCGATCTGATGGCCATGTAGGCGGTTTTTCCAATTGTGACGGATTTGAGTCTTCCGAACAGGTCTGTTGAGCAGAGGGTTTTTCCGGTCTGTTGTCCTATCTGCACGCCTGCGAACTGGTCATCGCGGCGGAGAATCTGTCCAAGACGTTCAATGAAACGGGTGACATGGTACTGGTTGTCAGGAGTATTCTTGATAGCAACATGTATCATCGCGG
>RPPD01000217.1 GCA_003818675.1 Spirochaetaceae bacterium | reverse complement strand
GACCATGGCATTGATCGCGGTCTCAAGTCCGCCGTCTGTCCCGTTTTTAAAGCCTACAGGCATGGATAGGCCTGAAGCCATCTCCCTGTGTGTCTGGCTCTCAGTAGTGCGCGCGCCAATTGAAGCCCAGCTTACCAGGTCCGCGGTGTACTGCGGAACAATCGGATCAAGCATCTCGCAACCCGTGGGAAGTCCCATGGAGTTTATTTCAACCAAAAGCTTGCGCGCAATCTTCAAACCTTTGTTGATGTCACCTGTTCCGTCCATGCCAGGGTCCAGGATCAGGCCGCGCCATCCGACTGTGGTCCGCGGTTTTTCAAAATAGACCCGCATTACCAGGAGAATGTGCCTGGCAATCCTTTTCTGCAAAGAAACAAGCCGCGATGCGTAGTCAAGTGCGGCCGCGGGATCATGTATTGAACACGGGCCAACCACAGCGAGGATCCTGCTGTCCTTCCCGGTACCAGTGGCTGCAGACACGAGTATGGACTCAATCGCCCGCCTGCCTGTCACGACTGTTTCTGCAGCGCTGGCCGTGATGGGATATTCCTTTTTCAGCTCCTCCGGGCTCTGGAGGGTCACGCATGAGAGTATGCGGACATCATTGGTATTTTGCATGTGTCTAATTTAAATGAAAACCCGCAAACGGGCAAGCAGCAAGAATGGAAAGCGGCCGGCATCAAGCGGTGGCCTTGCTATCGTGCAACAGGTTGCCTTGCCGGAACTGTTGCCGCTGGAGCTGTTAATGCAGGCGCGGGTTCAATTTTTCCCAATTCCGCCAGAATCTCGCTGTATTGCGGATTTTCCAGTTCTTTGCTTACAATGTCCCACTTGGATTTCATTGTCCCTGCGCCTGTGCCTGAGGAGCCGGAGTTGAACAACATCAAATCCCGGCTGTAGACAATGGTTATCCCTTTTTGTTCGAGAATCGGCTTGAACCTGGTCATCTCAGTCTCAAACTCGGCTATGACTCCCGTAAACCTTGCAACGAGTTCCTGGTTTGTCTTCTTGAACGGCCAGTTGGTCATGACGCCGGAGTAAATCGTTGGATAGCGGGTCTTCGCATGGTAAAGGTAATAAACCATGAAAAGCCTGAACTCAGGGAGAGCGAAATAGGCGCTGTAATAAGGCTGTACCGCGAGAACCATGTTGCCGGGTGTAACAGGGAGCTTTTCCAAATAACACCTGATCAGATCAACTGCGAGCCTGCAGTCAAGGTAATAGGCATTCATCTCGTTAAGCATCCCATAAACACCCTCGACCTGGACCATGTTGTAGTCAATGATATAGGCATTGTACCTGAAAGCACTCTTCATGGCCTGGGGGGCAATGGCATCCAGCTCCTTTGTATTATAAGACGCGGTGACCCAGACAAAACTGGGTTGCATGGGCTTGAGGCAAAATGCCATGTAGTTGTATGCGGCGGCCTTTCCCCGCAAGATGCGGTACTGGAGATTCCTGGAGAGATAATGGTAGGACTCATGAACAATGGTCGGAATCGCCTTGAGCACATTAGCCAGGCCTGACTGGCCGCTACCCCTATGGATCCTGAGGATATCCGAGGTCATTCTCTTGCCATTTGGAAGGGTCCATGTCCACGCAAGTACATAATAAGACTCCGGGGAATACTCCTTGAGGATTTCCATGCAGAGAGCCTCATCTGACCCGGCAGGAAAGGCTTTGGAATGGTCGGGGATCACCGCAGTGTCCGTGTACTCGCCGCCTCCTTTAACCAGGCTTGCCTGGGTCGGGAACAATGACGAAAGGCAGCTCTCTCCACCAGTGCTGCAACCTGCGAGACATATGGCAGATGCGGTTAAAACAGCAGCGTAAAACAAAACACGCGGACGCACGTTAATAATCCGTTTCATTCAGGAGCCTCCCTGATTCAAGTATAGGGATTCCAGCAGCCAACGCAATGAATTATTTGGTCTTGATTGCTCCAGCCATGAAGCGAACGCGAGATTTCCGGCTTGTGAAACGCGAAAGGAGAAAGAAGAAAAACCTGTTGGCAAATCCCGTGATTACACTAGGCTTCCTGCCAAGCGCAGATAGCGCGATCCGCACCACCTTTTCCGCTTTCATCACCGGAACTCCCGGACGCGGTTTTCCCCCTGCAAGACTTACCCTGTAACCTGGAGTGTCAGTTGCTCCTGCAATACAGGCGAGCACATCAACCTTGTATGGTTTGAGCTCATTCCACAGCCCCTCGGCCAAAATCATGTTGTAGGCTTTGGTCGCCGAGTAATGCGCGGCAAAGGGTCCACCCTGCATGCCTGCGAGTGAACTCATGAGTATGATCCCGCCGCGTCCGCGTTTTTTCATCAGGCTGCCAGAAGCAATGGCAGACAACAGCGGTCCGCGGCAATTTGTCGACAGGACCTTCAGGTGTTCGCGGCTGGTCAGGGATAAAAACTCCCCGGTGGGAGAAGCCGCGGCATTGTATACAAGCATTCCCGTCTCACGGCGTCCAAACTCGCGAACAAGCGCCTGTGAACTTGTTTCCCTGGATAAATCCAGCACGCGGGGAAGAACCTGTACCCGGTATTTATCATGTATATATTTTGAAAATACTGCGAGGTCCTTTTTGTTTCTGGCCACAAGCACAAGGTTCAAACCCCGCGATGCCAGCTCTTCCGCAAAGGCCGCGCCAATTCCCTTTGAGGCTCCGACGACCATGGCCCAGGGCCCGTACTTTATGAAAAACATTGCGCGCTTGCGCTGGTTCATAGTGCCTCCTCTTTTGTGAATGGGTGCTCTTTCCACATGCGGGAGATTATCAGAAACGGAAACACAAACCATGGCGCATTCGCGAGAAGCACTATCCCCAATACCGGACTTGCAGTCGCACCCCAGATCTCCTCGGAAAGGATGACGGTCACGTTTGTAAAAAGAACAGCGGAAAAAATAATGGCGGGCAATCTGATCCATTCACGGCCGCGGATAAAAGCATATATTGCCGCGAGATAAAACGGTCCAAAAAGCAGGGTGTCCAGCCAGATTGTGGCCATCCACCAGGCAGGCCGCGCCAAAAGTACCGGATCAAAGTTCACCCCCCACCAATGCACGAGGTCTATGCATGCTGCAGGAGGCCAGATGGGATATGTGAAGTTCTTTGCATCGGGATTTGTTACAACGGCGGGATCTACAGGACCTGGCACGGCGATCTGTTCAAAATCCACAATATATGTGATGAAAATAATATTAATAAAGAAAAAAACCAGAAAAATAACATCAAAAGGCCGCTTTGAAAGTGGAATGACTTTTCGCATGCAACTTGCCTCCATTAATGGGCTGGCCACAATATTAGCCGAACGACGGAATTGAAACAAGGGGAAGACAGGGAGCCGGGCCAAAGCTGCCGCCTGCTCCTCATCTTTTAATTATATGGCCATTTTTCACGAATTCCTCACGGTATTTTGTTTCTTATTAACGGCTTTCAAATAGGCGTTTATCTTTAATTCAGTATTATTTACAAGAGGGATTTATGCACATTATTGTCGTAGGATGCGGAAACGTAGGGGCTCAACTGGTCACTTTTCTCTCGATTGAAGGTCATGATGTAGCGATCATCGACAAGAATTCCGAGGCCTTCAAGCGGCTTGGAACGACGTTCAACGGCATCGCGGTGCCGGGCTACGGATTCGATTCCGAGGTTCTGGAAGAGGCGGGAATCATGAAGTGCGAGGCCTTCGCGGCGGTCACGAACGAGGACAACACTAACATGATGTCCGCCGAAATGGCATCAAAAATCTACAAGGTGCCGCGGGTCATCGTCAGACTCTACAATACGGAGCGGGAAAGCGATCTGCTCCGCTTAGGCCTTGACTACGTGTGTTCCACTTCCATGGTGAGCCACAGCATCATGGAAAAGCTCACCAACGGCCATGGACGCCACGTGGTTGTCCGCAAGGACGTGGAGCTGTTCGAGTTCGTCGCGGGCAAGACCGCGCACAAAAAAAAGGTGAAGGACCTCCAGATCCCGAATGAATTCCGGATTTGCCTGGTGACGCGGGACGGGCAATCCTTTATCCCATGGCGGGAGTCGCTCATTCACGAGCACGATACCCTCCTGGCTGTAGTCAAGGATGACGCACACGCGAAAATCGGGAAATACGTCGGGCAGGGGAAATAATATGTATATCATCATCAGCGGCGGCGGGAAAGTCGGACACCAGCTCGGACGGATATTGCACGGGAAGGGGCACGACGTCGCCATAATAGAGAAAAAGCCCGAAATTCTCGAAAAATTGTCCGATGAATTGGCGACAGGCATACTCCTCATTGAAGGAGACGGGTGTGACCTCAAGATCCAGGAGGACGCAGGCGCCCGGAAGGCAGATGTATTCGTCTCGGTCACAGGATCCGATCAGGACAACCTTGTATCCTGCCAGCTGGCCAAGGTGCGTTTCGGCGTCAAGCGCGCGCTGGCCCGGATCAACAGCCAGAAAAACGAGTACACCTTCAACGAGCTGGGCATCGAGGGTGTGTCGTCAACAACGGTCATCTGCAACCTGATAGAAAAGGAAATGAATCCAAGCGAATTGTTTGCCGTGCACGTGCTTGCCAAGGGACGACTGTCCCTGGTTGAGGCAACACTGGATGAGAATTCGCGCGGGATCGCCGGGAAAAATCTTGTGGAACTGCAATTGCCGGGGAATACCGTCCTGATATCGATCATCAGGGGCGATGCTGTAATCATTCCGCGCGGCGATACGTCAGTGGAAATTGGCGACAGGGTGATTGCAGTCACGCCCATGGACAACGAGGGAGCCCTTCGCCGGTTCCTGGCAGGCGAGTGAAGCTCCGAGAAGGGAAGCGATATGCGCTCTGATAAATCTGCAAAAAATAACGATAATAACCCG
>RPPD01000216.1 GCA_003818675.1 Spirochaetaceae bacterium | reverse complement strand
GTTTGTTGATGGTGGACGTCTCACGAGCGTCGCTGAGAATGCTTCCCAGCGCACCAAAGGACTTTTCCACAAGCGATACAATATGGGAAATCCTGGCCGAAAGGTCTTTGAGTATCTCGGCAATGGACTTGGTGCTTTGACTGGATGATTCTGCCAGTGTGCGGATCTCGTCCGCTACAACAGCAAATCCCTTGCCAGCATCTCCGGCATGCGCCGCCTCAATGGCCGCGTTCATGGCGAGCAGGTCTGTTTCTCCCGCGATGGAGGAGATGATTTCCACGATCTCCTCTATTTTTTTGCTTGCGGATTCCGTTTCATGGATGGCCTGGACAACATCCTCCATGGTATGTTCACCGCTCTCGGCCACGGTCAGCAGATTCCCGGCCAGGGAGTTGGCTTTTTGCGAGGTTTGGGTGATCTGCGATATTGTGGCGCCTATTTCCTCAACTGCCGTTACGCTGGTGGTGACGAGGCCAGCTTGTACTTCGATGTTCTTTGCAACGGATTCAACGGAACGTATCATCTGTGTCACTGTGGCCGAGGTTTCCTCCACGGCATTGTATTCCTTCTGGGTTTCGTCCTTTATCTGCGTGCAGGAGCCCACCATTTTTTTGAGGTTGTCAGCAAACTGTCTGGATGTCTCCACTAGTGTGCTCGAAGATTGCCCTATTGTCTGTGTGACTGTTTTGAGTTCTGTTACAACGGTTGTCCTGAGATTTTCCTTTTCTATTTGTGTTGAAATCTGTTCCTGTATCATCAGGTTAAACCTGCGGGCCATGAAGGTCAAAAGAGCAGTCATGATCAGGATGATGAAAAATTTAAAGAACACATCATCAAGCATGAGACGAACAACATATTGTGTTCGGGGATTGACAAATCCATCCTGGGGAATGCCAGTCAATTCAAGCGTCTGCCCTTCAAAGATGAGGTTGAATGCCTGGCGCGGAACTGACTCTACGATGCTGGCATAAGCAGGACCAAGAATATCAAGTGTTGCCATTGCATTGATGCAGAGTGCAAGATGTACAATTGCGAGCATCGAACCTGTAAATATGATAGATGCCTTTGAGTTTCGGAAAGATTCCAGAACCAGGAATATGAAAAAGAACCACGGGGCCGCTCCGGTGAACATGAGTCCTGAATCAGGCGCAGAGACCAGGTAGACTGTGGCTGATACGAGAGCAATATCTACTGCTGGAATGGCATATTTCATCCATTCATAATAGATTTTTCTTTTCATATACCGAAGCGTCCAGAGCGAGACTAACAGCGCCAGAACGATAAGACAGAGCTCAAGGATAAAAATATTTTCTGTAAAAGCAAACAGTACGCCCTTTTCGGGGATGCCGGAAATGACCACCACGACAGCGAAAAGAAAAAGCGGAATAAGCAGTATCAGCCTGATGATTGCGAGTGTGCGTTCACCCCTGATGCGCGAAAGTAAAACCTGTTCTTTTACCAGTGCGTTGACTTCTGTTTTCATCCACGCTCCTATAATCCCAGGGACTGCAGACTGGAAAGCACGTCGTCGTGCAGTTCTTCCGAAAGTGCTATCGCGCTCTGGCGGTCGTGCGAAATTCTTGCAAATATCGCTGGATCAGGTTCATCGGTAACAGGGGAGCCTGATGAGCCGATTCCGCTGGTGATGGCGATCCAGTTTGCGACGCTGATAAAGTCCACTATCGGGTCAAGCGATTGGTTGAATCCCTGGCGCTCGTCAGGTTTCTCGTGGTGATGGCGGATTGTGACAATTGTTGAAATGGGGAGCTGCCAGTTGCGCGCTACCCATTCACCAATCCGCGTATGATTAAGGCCAAGGACGCGGTCTTCCGCAGCATAAAAGGGCATGGGTTGCTTTTCAATCAAGTCCAGTATTTTTTCAAAATCGTCATGGAGGAACTGGTCTGTGGCAATTTTCCCAAGATCGTGGAGAAGGCCCGCGGTGAAAACCTCGTCAGGCTTGACTGACAGACTGGAGGTCCTAGCCATTTCACGCGCAAAGAGCGCCACAGCTACTGAATGGTTCCAGAAGGCTGTGCGTGGAAAGCGCTTGCTCTCCAGCCCCTTGAATGTGTTTATTATTGAAAGGGAGACAGCCAGGTGCGAAAGACTCTTTGTGCCAAGAAAAGTCACCGCCTCCTGGATACTTGCAATCTTTCGTTTGAGGCCGTACGCGGAACTGTTGACGATGGAAAGTATCTTGGCCGCAAGCACCTGGTCATGCAATACCACTGCGGCTATGTCTGCAGCTGAAGAGGATGGAGAGTTGGCAAGCTTTGAAACCCTCGCTGCGATTGCAGGAAGCGTTGGGAGGGTTTGGACCCCGTTGATGATTCTTTGGATATTTTTCCCTGTCTCTGCCTTTTCCGCCATATCTTTAACTCCCTCCTGTCTACAATTCCGGAAGACGTTCCGCGACCAACAGGGTCACATCGTCCGGGAAGCGGTTGTCTGTCATGAATGCGACAAGCTCCGAAATGACGGTTTTGGAAAGATTTTCAATATCCATATCCTTGTTTTCCTGGAAGATTTTTGATAGACGTTCCTTGCCAAACGGCTGCATCAAATCATTCTGGCACTCTATGATCCCGTCGGTGTAAAGCAGGAGCCTGTCCCCTGGCTGGATTACAGTTTCAAGGTTTTCATATTGTGTCTGGTCAAACATGCCAATGAAAAATCCCTGGGCAGAAAGCGGTTCTACTGTTCCATCGCCCCGTATGAGAAGCTGGGCAGGATGTCCTGCGGTGGAGTATGTGCATGTGAAGTTTTCAGTGTTAATTATAATGTAAAACGCAGTGATGTAGTGTTCTGTCCTGATGGTGGAGACGAACTCGGCATTAATCTTGGCAAGTACTTCCATGGGCGAGAGGCAATTCTTCGCAACATGGTTAAAGACGCTCTTGAACATGGCTGTGATAAGCGCCGAGGCTACACCATGGCCGGAGACGTCCGCGATGATGATGCCGAGATGCTCATGGTCTATGGTGATTATTTCAAAAAAATCCCCGCCAATGTATTCATGAGGAATGTACTTGTGGGTGAAGTTGATAGCGATATCCCGCGGAAATGACTTGGGCAGAAAGCTTTTTTGCAGCTCGGAGGCAAGGGTGAGTTCCTCCACAATGCGCTTTTTCTTGTCATCCAGCTCTTCCAGAGCGGACTGGAGGGATGCAGTCTGTTTCTGCAGCAGGCTGTTAAACTCGGCTATGCCCTCCTCGGTGAACTGGAGTGAAAGATTTTGCTGGCTGATCCCAATGATCCATCGGATCACCGCAATGACAAGCTGATTGGATGTTTCCCCTGGTATGTAAAGCACGGTGTTTTCCGCGTGTACCCTGGCCGTGTCATTCATCACGATAACAGCACATCCGGAGTTTTTCATTTCATGTATTTTGCGCGCTAATGCCTGGGACGGGGTGTGTAAAACCATACAGGTGATGGCCCCTGCGTCTACTGGAAGTTCTTCCAGACTGAAGAAAATACAGCGGAAGTTTTCATTTACAAGGCTTCTCTCAAGCGAGAAAAACCTGTTTGTACGTTCTCCAGAGATGTGAATGTTCATTCGCAGGATATCCCTTTCTTATATTGTATGACAAATTCCCCCTGATGCAAGGAGGGAAAGCATTTTTATATGAAACTCTATGGGTGTCCCCCAAACCGCCTGTTTTTTTTCTTTGCTTTCAGGACACCCCATGGAATTGACGAAGACAGAAAACATCCTTATAATACGGGTATAAAAGATATTTATGGAAAAAGAGAGTAATAAGATGGTTAATGATGAGAATAAGGAGTTTCGGATGGAAATTATCCTGGACACCACAGGAGACACTGCCAACTTCAGGGTTAAGGGAGAGATAGATACCAAGTCGGGTGTTGAATTAAGTGACCGGTTCGCGGACGTAATGCAAAATGAGGCAATTTATCATGTCTGTTTTGATTTTACAGAAGTTCCGAACATTACCAGCGCTGGAATTGGAAAGATACTGAAACTGTTCAAGTTTATGAACAGCAAAGGTGGATCCATTCGGATCAGGGGCATTTCGGCCTCGCTTAAGGATCTCTTCTGTGAAATCCATTTGGATAAAATCATACCAATAGAAGAAAAGTAGTTAATGATGGCCACAGCTGCAGTCTATGGACTCGCCCGGATCAAAACGCTTGTGCGTGAACCGGAAGGTTATCTGGACATGGTGTTGGCGCATCAGGATATTGCGTCTATGGCCGGACCCGGACAATTCGTGATGTTGAAATCCGTTCCCGGGTTTGATCCTGTCCTTCCCAGACCCTTTGATATCGTGGATACTTCTCCCAAAAGCGGAACCTTCAGGCTTCTTGTCAAGGTAACGGGAAGGGGCACCAGGATGATGGAGGAACTTGCACCTGGCTATTCTGTGCAGGTTGCAGGCCCGCTTGGGAAACCAATCACTGACTTCAATTTCAAGTCCTGCGCCATTCTTTTCCGCGGATGCGGGGCTGCAGCAGTTCTGCTCTTCATAAAGGAAGCCAAAAAGCAAGGGCTTGTGGTTCATGCAATTGCCTCAGCGGCTCAGGCGGACAAGCTTGTCTGCAGAAATGAAATCTCCTCGCTCGCAGACACTTATGAAATAGCCACGGATGATGGATCCGAAGGTGTCGAGGGCCTGGGCACTGTTGTGCTGGAAAAACTGCTTGCAGAAAATCCTGTGGACAGGATCTATTCCTGCGGGGGTGGTCCATTTTACCTGCCGTATCTGTTGGAGATAAAGGAAAAATTGCCGGTATTTCTTTTTCTTGAAAGCTACATGGCCTGCGGAGCCGGGCATTGCCACGGCTGCGCTGTTCCCCGCAAAGGCGTGTCAGGTAAAGGGCGTTCATATGCGCTCGTCTG
>RPPD01000215.1 GCA_003818675.1 Spirochaetaceae bacterium | reverse complement strand
GTCGATATCTCGCCGCATACCGCCAATTTTGCATACTCCGAATATCACGCGTCCGCCAGTAGTTTCTTCAAGTATATCCAGCACCTTTTCGCGAATGCGCCAGGCTTGCATGAAAAGGCTTTCAAAACCAATCGCATCAGCCATGAGGCCAGCCCAGAGCAGGTGACTGTGAAGCCTGGAGAGTTCACTTATTATCAGGCGCAAATAATCTGCGCGTAATGGAACCTCGATCTTCATGATGGTCTCAATGCCATAGCAGTAAGTCATTCCATGGATAAAACTGCATATGCCGCAAATTCGTTCTGCGACATGGACGAAATCTCCAAACTCGCGCTTCTCCACAAGCTTCTCAAGGCCGCGATGGATAAAACCTATTGACGGTATCACATCCATAACCTTTTCGTCTTCAAGGACAAGGTCCAAGTGAATGGGCTCTGGCAGAACAGGATGCTGTGGCCCGAAAGGGACAACTGTCTTCTCGCCCATCAGGCACCTCCCTTTGGAAGGTCAGGTTTGATCTGGTATGGCATACGTGTAGCCAGTTTATAAAAAGTCCCGCGATAATCAACAGCCATGTTTGTAAAAGCAATTCCAAAAAGATCGTGTATCTCATTTTCATAGAGAAATGCCTGCCAGAAGACTTTACTCGCACTTGGTACGCTCTCCCCTGTCTTGACGAATATCCTGTAATTGATAAAAGCATAATCTTTGTCAAAAGAATAGTTGCACTCAATTACATCCGTGCTGCGCGTTGCACCTATTTGTACAAGCCTGTAACCCCTTGATTGCATTTCTTCAAGCTGTGCAACAAGCTCTTCTATTTTTATATTTCGCAATTCCTGGCTATTCTGCATCTGTCTTTCCTGTAAGGTATTCATATGTCAGTCTGTATGCATCCTTCTTCTTCCTGAACTGTTTCCTTTTTTCCTCTAAAACTGCAAGTCCCTGTATCACACCATCAATTATTGATTCAGGCCGTGCAGCGCATCCCGGAACATATACATCAACGGGAACCGCCTTCTCAGCACCTCCCAGAATATTGTAACACTCCCTGAAAATACCGCCAGTTGCAGCGCATATTCCAACGGCCACAACAACCTTGGGATGGGGCATCTGGTTGTAAATGGTCTCCAGCACTTTTCTGCTCTGCGAGTTTACTCCGCCGGTTACCAGTAAAATATCTGCATGCTTGGGATTACCTGTATTTATTATGCCAAATCTCTCCACATCATATAAAGGCGTCAGAGTGGCGAGCACCTCTATGTCACAGCCATTACAGCTCGAGGAATTGTAGTGCACGATCCATGGTGACTTCGAAAGGGCAGACATCATTCCTCCTATGGCACAATGCCAGCTGGCATAGCACCCAAATTCTTAAGCAGTGCAAGTATTAATATGTTGAGAACGCCAAATCCTATGGTGACCATCCATGAGACCTTCAACGCGGCCTCATATTTTAAACGAGATGTTGAATTGTCAATGAGTATCTGGAGAAAAAAAACCAACAGCAAAATCACTGCGGATATTATAGGTGATGAAGCAAAAAACAGGTACAAGAACGAGAAGAGCAGAACATTTTCATACCAATGCGAGATTTCAACAATTGCAAGCGTACGACCTGAATATTCTGTGATGATGCCGCGAACAAGTTCCTGGTGGGCATGGTGGCTCATGGACAAATCAAACGGGGATTTCCTGAGCTTCATTAAAAGAATGAAAATGAAGCTTATGAAAATACCTGGAAGAAAAACCAAAAGCGGTTCTGGATAGCCCGCGATTGCCGAAACATGGAAGTTTCCCGTGACAATGTACATTCCCACGGCGCTTAACAGTACAACAGGCTCATGGGCCATCATCTGGATGAGTTCTCGTTCACTGCCTATGTGGCTGTATGGCGAGTTTGCAACGAATCCGCTCATGATGAAAAAAATGTCTGCAAGCGTGAAGGCAAAAAGCACAATGAGGAAATCCCCGCCGGAAAAAAATAGCGCACCAGTAAAAACCGTAAAAATCAAAAAGCAATACAGATAAATCTGCTGATAACGGCTTATAATGAGGTTTTCCTTGCGCAGAAGTTTTGCCACATCCCAGAATGGCTGGATTATGGGCGGACCTTTACGACCCTGCATGCGTGCCGTTATTATTCTGTCAAGTCCCGCGAGCATCCCGCCTGCAAATGGAGCTATGACGACAAATCCTGCAGCGAAGATGACCTGAATCATAGCCCCACCATTCCTGCAACTGCAAAATGGACACCTGCCGCAACAGAAAGAGCAAAAAGCAGGATAATGGAGACGACTACACCGATTTTAAAAATCCGCTTTTCATCAAACAATGAACCGAGGTAATAATTTTCTGTCTGCACATTAACCACTCTGCCCATTGAACCAAAGTATTTGAAGGGCTTCCGTGTATTGGTTCCCCCGAGATAGGCATCCGTATACATATATTCCATCTTTGCCCTCCCCCTTGTGACCGAGATCATCAGTATCACGGGGAGGATGATGAGCATTACAAGCATGATGAGCATGATAAGGAGGTTGCCCTGTTCCATGGAAATCACAGTATGATAAACAGAGTTAATATATGGATCTATGAGTACGGTTGATGCCAACGGGAAAAAAAGACAGAGCAGTATTGTAAGCACGGCGAGTATTGACAATGAAGTCCAGTCAGCAGCCCTGACTTCCTTTTCAATATTCGGCTGTGGATTTATCACTGTTGTGAGCTTTCCCATCCACTTTGTCCAGAAAAAAAGTGTCGCTGCGCTGCCGAATATCACAATCACCGCAAGAATTGGATTTGCATCAACAAGGGCCTTGAGGGCTGCCCATTTGCTGATCAGCATTCCAAAGGGCGCCAGGAACATGCCGGCAATTCCAACAAGCAGTATGTATGTAATTTTTGGCATTCGCCGCAGAAGCCCGTCCCTATCTTATATACTGCGGCTTCCGATACGTTGTTCTACGAGTCCCACTGTACAAAAAAGAAGCGCCTTGGCAAGTGCATGGAAGAGCAGGAGAAGTATAGCTGCCCAGACAGCCTCCGCCGTGCCAACACCAGCGCAAAGCACGATCAATCCCAAATTGGATATTGTGGAATAAGCAAGTACCTCTTTCGCGTCCTTGCGGGAAATGGCAATAAATGCTGCCGCGAGAAAAGTAAATGCGCCAACTGCCGCCACAAGAAAACCCTGAAGAGTGCCCGAGAATACAGGCGAAATCTTGATGATGAGAAACACTCCAGCCTTGACCATTGTAGAGGAGTGCAAGAGCGCGGAAACAGGCGTGGGCGCGACCATGGCCCCTCGGAGCCATCCAGCGAATGGAAATTGCGCCGCTTTTGCCATACCTGCAATCGAAAGCAGCACTGCCGGCAGCAACGCCACTTCTCTTGACTTGACCGTGAAAAATCCAAGAGATACGGGCAAGTTCATGTAATGAAGAAAGCCTATGGCCGCGGTAATAAAAAGTCCTCCGATAAGGTTGTAGACAAGCGCGCGGGCTGCGTTTTCTTTTGCAAGCTCTGTCTGCGAATACCCGATAAAAATGAAAGACGCGACTGTTGTCATCTCCCAGAAAAACGAGAACCACGTGAGCTGGTTGGAAAAGACAAGGCCAAACATCGCGGAGAGGAACAGAAAGAAGACCGAGAAGAACACATTGCTTCTGTCCTTAATTTCAGGATGATGCTGATGGTATTCCTTCATGTATCCAAGTGCGAATATCGCGATTACCGGCCCAATCACTCCAATTACAAGCGCCATGATAAGGGAAATAGAGTCAAATGCAATCAGCGCATTCCCCTCAATTTGGACTGAATGCGATGATGCGGACAGCTCAAGGTATGCGAGAAATACAAGCTGTGGAACTGCAAGCATGGGGATCAAATATCTCTTCTGCCTGATTCCAACGATACATATGTACACAACAACCAGTACTTCTATTGCGAGCATTATCCTGCTCACAATTTCTGATGGTATGCTGGTGGTGTTTTCGATGCCATGGACATTCACTAAAAGCAGAATAGAACTGGAAACGATTACTACTGCAGATAAAATTACGATAGTATTACGTATTATCCCATGCTTGAAAAATAATAAAAGGAGTGCGGTAACCACTGGAAAAAACAACAATAATAGAATAAAACTCACCTCTCGCACTCCTTCAGTGGTGTTTATTGTCCACTAATGTACAAAACCTTGAGCAACAATGTCAACTGATTTATAAAATTGCCATTTTCAGGAATGGCTGTATATTAGTACATATGAAAACATTTATCGTGGCCCTTCCTTCGGGCAAGCAGCATCCTGTCACGGACGAGCGCATTATAGTGGGCCGAAATCCGGAAAGCGGAATCATGATGACAGACGATCATGTGAGCCGCATCCATTGTGTCATATACAAAAAAAACAACATGTATTACATAGAAGACCTTGGATCTTCAAATGGGACCTTTGTCAACGGTGAAAAGATCGAAAACTCCAGAAAACTCTACAACAATGACACCATTTCCCTGGGCCAAAAAACTGCTGCATTCCAGTTCAGACGCGATATCTTGACTTTCAGACAAATCACGCAGGTACTGAAAAAGCCTGCTGTATTTTTTCCTGCAATAGCAACAGTTTTTCTTGTTGCAGGATTGCTTTTTTATTTTGGATTCCTGCGTAACTTGGGTAAAATTGACATTGACCGGGGACTCGATCGCCTGAGAACGACCTACGGCCAGAATGCAATACCTGACAATCCGGAATTTAGGCAGGCGCTTGAAAGGGCAGTTGAGACTGTCCAGCGGGAATATAATGATGATGAGCTTATGCAGAGAATGCGGAAGTACAGACCATCAATTGATAAAATACTGAAGGACAACAATCTGCCATCAGATTATTCATTTATT
>RPPD01000214.1 GCA_003818675.1 Spirochaetaceae bacterium | reverse complement strand
TCCGTGTCCACAAGTTCTATTTCAGTGATGGCGCCCACCTGGTATTCCTTGCGTGAAATCTCCAGCTGTTTCAGGGAAATATCATAAAGGGTTTTCTGTATCTTCAGCTTTTCCTGTAAGAGAATGAGATTGTTGAAATACTGCCAGGCCTGGTCAAGAACCTCTTCCCTTTTTTTTATGTATGTGTACTGCTCAAGGGAAAGGGAGAGGCGCTGGATCTTTCGCTGAAAGAACATGCGGCCGCCGTCAAAAATGGGCTGGGAGAGGGTGATAAAAAGGGATTTGCTTGTGGAGTCCACGGCGTTCATGTTTACCGTGTCATTCTGGCTCAAACCCAATGACAGTTCAGGGAAAAAGGCCCGTATCCCCAGGTTGTATGCGTAATTCTGCGCGGCAAGCTGGGCACGAAGTATATCAAGCTCCTGGGACGATGCCTCTGCGAGCGCTTTGGCATATTCCAGGTCTATGGAGAGGGATTCCGGTGTTTCTGCCATGGCGCAGGGGAGGAAAAAAAGGAGCAACAGCCCCGCGCAACCTATTTTTTTTATCATCCTGCCTGCTTTGGGAAATATTCGCCAAGAAATCACTTAACTCTCAATGAGAGGGCGCGTACCAGTTCATCAAGTATTGAAAACAAATAGTTGAAAGATTTTAATGACATTTCCGATTCCTGTGACAACAGGGCGCGTGCGAGAATCTGATTGGTGGCTGGATCTGTGAGTGTGATGATTGCCGCGACTGAGGTATACTGGTCAAGCGAAATTGAGAAAACCTGTTCCTTGATCCAGATTGAGCAATTGACATATGTGGTTCCACTCTGCACTGTTTCCCTGGACTGGTGAACAGTGATCTTGTACTTGTCTCCGAGGAAAGAAAGAATTTCCGGGATGCGTTTCTCAAGCTCCCTGTCAGGAACGCGCTGTTCCAGGTTGATGGCGCTGACAACCCAGGTTTTGGGTACTGGTATCTGGTTTACAGGGAGTATCTCTACCAGTTTTTCATTGTGCGCACAGCCTGTCACACTGGACATGATGGCGAGGACAATAACCAGGAGAACTGTCTGTTTTTTCTTCATTTGGAGGGCTCCATTTTGTCTATTGCTGTTTTGAGGGCTTTAACGCTGTTATAAAGCGCATTGTTTGCGGGTATTAGGAGAAGGCATTTGTCTATTTCAAGCAATGCCTTCTCCTTCAGGCCAAACTCGTGATAATAGCGGGCGAGCTCAAGATGGTCCAGGGCGAGGTCATATTCAAACTGCGTTGAAAGCGAATAATACTGTATGGCGGTTGTGTGGTCTTTCTTCAATTTGCAGAGTTTGGCATAGAGGGACAGAATCCTGGGATCATTGGAATCAAATGCCATCAGGTTTTTAAGCCTTTTCTCCGCGCTTTCCAGTTTGTTTAACAGCAATTCCGTGCGCGCAAGCCAGATGGACGCCTCATGGTATTGCGGATAACGGGAGACAAGCTCAAAAAAGCAGGTTTCCGCTTCTGCATGGCGGCCCAGGGCAAAGAGGGCCTTGCCCAGCATGAAACGGGCCTGAAAGAAATCCGGTTGCTTGACACTGATTTCGCGGAAGGACTTTTCTGCTTTTACATAGTCTGCGGACAGGTAGAGCAGTTTGGCGTTCTGGTACAGGGCGGCATCTGTCTTGTCAAGCTCTGGAATGCCTGAATTGCCGCAAGATGCGCATGCAAATGCAACAGAGAATGCTATAAGTAGAAAGAAAGTGGTTGATATTCTGTACATATTATTCCGGGGCCTTCATTATATTGTTCATTTTTTTTGTGTCAAGCTCCCTTGCCGCGGGTATTTTATTGCGCAATAAAGTTATATTGTTAAAAATTATATCGCTTTCGCAGGAAAAAACATGCACATTTTTTCATTTTGCCAGCTTGTAAACAATGCTGAAAACCAATGCTTTAATAGAAAAAAACCGCGTGAAATTTATTTCATATGCGATATATTAGTAGAAAACATTACCTATTGCAAAGGAAATAACATTCTATTAGTATGGTGACAGAAAATTTGTTCAAACCGGATCTTCTGCCGGTTTTCAAAGACAAAAATCTATTCAGATGTCAAGTATGTCATCCTGGCATGCTTGACTGTTAAAAAAACATATTTAAGGAGTTTTTTGCATGAAAAAAATGCTGTCAATTATTTTGACAATCATTCTTGTTGCCGCGTTTTTGGTGGTTATGGCGGTCAGTTGTTCAGCGCCATCTGAGAAAGCTGTACCTGCGCCTGAGACATGCAACGTGCCAATGGTCACTGTGCCAGGAAATATTACCTTTTACATATTATTTAGCGATACAGCAACCTTGTCACAAAGCTGCCAGCTCGCTGATGCAGAGGTCTCATGGCCGCTCTGGCGCAAGGTATATATATGGGCAACCGGGGACACAAACATGGATGGCGCCATAGGCGCTGGTGAAACCGCCAAGAATTACACCTTTGGCCACCCTGGACAGAACGGAGACGGAGATACGCTTGAAACCGAGGCGCCGGTTACCAGGGTGAGCTGGCGGGACGCAATTGTCTGGTGCAATGCCCTTACTGAATATTATAATCTGATAAATGGTACAACGCTTGACTGCGTGTATTACACTGACGCGGCATATACGCAGCCATTACGCGTATCCACTGCTTCCACCACAGTCACCTGGGAGGAAGGGGTTGGTCCCAATGACGGGACCCAGGATGACCCGTATATAAAGACCACAGCACTTGGATTCCGTTTGCCTACCAACACGGAATGGGTTTTGGCATTCAGGTTCATTGAAGATGAGGACAATAGCAATGATATTCTTGATGCAGGGGAATACTATCCTAATGACGCGGTTTCGGGCAGCGACGTACCATGGAATGATAATGACATGTTGCCAATTGGCATTACATTCGGTAAATATATGACAGATCTATATGCCGTTTATGGAAAATATTGGGCGCCTGGATCAGGATGGGCAGATACTGACGTGGAAGAGCCCGCGAGTATAAGGTCCAAGGCGCCGAATGCCCTCGGCATTTATGACATGAGCGGTAATGTGTCTGAATACGTGTTTGAATGGTATGCGGACAATCCCGGTGTAAAACGTATGGCACGGGGGGGCGGCTGGACCTCGCAAATGGATGGACTGATTGTATCAACTATGGTTATTCCAGATCCTTACGCAATTACAGCTTCTAGAGGCCTCCGCGTGGCAAGAAACGCCCAGTGACGCATAATATTGATTTTACGGGAGTATCCGCAAGGGTACTCCCTTTTTTCACAAAAAGCATGAAAAAAAGTCCGGAAGTTTTATACTATTTATTATAATATTAGGGAAAGGAATCTCCCATGAAAAACCGCCTTGTCATCAATTCCATCATCATCATGGTCCTATGCCTGGTTGTGACATCCAATTTTGCCCAGGACAGCATGCCGGGAACGGATCTTGGCGCTGACAGGAACCTGCTTGAGGTCTACTACGAGCGGGCGGAACGCGCGGCCACCGAGGATCAATGGCGCAGGATTGTTGACGAGGGCATAGCGGTTGTATGCGCTCAGTGGGAGAGCGCCGTGGGTTTTGCTCTGGATGAAACTGAAGCGGATGAGACATTGGCACTTTTACAGAACGAGCTTGAGGCTGAGGAGAGCGATCGAATAACAGAATGGCTTTTGAAGCGGTTTTTTGAAAGCGTGGACACGGGTGCTGTTGAACAGCTTTACGCGGCCATTGGCGCGGCAAACCTCGACTGGCTTTATGAAAAAGATGAGAACGGAGAGATAAAGTTTGACAGCGCAGGAGACCCTGTATTAAAGACCGAGTCTGGTCTTTATACGGACAGTGACACAGCGGAAGGGGACTCGGTAAAATGGCGGACTTTTGTAGAAGACAATCTTGAGGAAATTCTTGATGCCTGGGAGTCGTCCGCGGGTATTGCAAGTCCGGAGCTGTTGGCAGCAGGAATAGACATGGGCGATGCGGGATCCATCAGCCTGGCAACATACAAGGAAGGTCTGGGCAGGGAACTCAGGCGGATTTTCTACCAGGAAGAGGCAAACTTTCTAAACAGGCGTCTTTATGACCAGTATTCCCTGCGCAACAAGAGTGACGCGCAGGCAGCCAGGGAGATGACTTCACAGCTTATTTCCGAGGCCGAGGAAGAGACAGAGGCAGGCATAAAGCGCGTGCGCGACGGTCTGGAATCCATGGAAATGAACATTTCCGTAAAGGGCCTTGAAGCCACAAGCGAAGAGTGGCTGGAGACTTTCACGGAAGCGTTTGAGACCGGTCTTGACAAATGGGAAACAGCGCAGGAGGCATTTCTGCGCCAGCGCGGTGAATGGGAAGAAGACGCCAGTGAGCAGTTTGAACTGGGCCAGGAGGAATGGGCAAAGGCTTTTACCACTTTGCGGCAGGCCAGGCAGAAATGGGAATCGCAGATTGTGCGCGTGCGGGACGAGGGACTGCTGTTATGGGATGAAAAGAGCGAGACTCTCCGGCAATCCCTTGCAGAGGCAATGGCAAAGCTTGAGGCTGGAGTAAAAGACCGCGTTGGCGGCGTGTCTGCCCAGATCAATGCGCTCATGGACATGTACCTTCAGGCGCACGGCGTGTACGCCACCGCAGCCAATTCAATTGAATTCTGGGAAACAGAACTCAAGGGTATTTTTGAACTTGCCAACAGCCAGCTTGAGATGCTGGACAGTGAATTGATCAGTGATGAGACATTCAATCACGCCATTACCAGCGGAGATGACAATGTCAATTGGAAAGAGGACCTGACGGCCCTTGCCAACCGGATCTCCGCGGCCATTGAGGCCGGTGAAACATATCACAGTACAATCCAGGGTGAGCTTGAGGATAATTACGACACGATGATGGAGATGGTGAACTCCGCTGCTCCTCTTACAAT
>RPPD01000213.1 GCA_003818675.1 Spirochaetaceae bacterium | reverse complement strand
TGGCATAATTGAGGGCAGATCCGATGAATCCCACAAAATAATGCTTTACAAATTGCTTAAACCTATGAAAATTTAATTCTTTCCTGAAAAGTATCTTGAATAAAAAATTACACACACGGTAAAAAAATAAAATAATCTGTTTCATGTTATCATTGCTCCAAGAAAATTCAACTGCCTGAAAGGCCGGGACCTGACACGCGTTCGACACCAATTGTAACCATATCAGCTATTTCCAGCTTGAATTGTTCAAGGTTAAACAATTGCAGGTATTTCAAACGCAGTATTTCAAGTATCGAGTTTACTTGTTTTTCACCATAATCAATTGTAACTCGGTAAAAAGGTTCCGTCAGCTCGAACTTTTCCAGATTATACCTGGAATTGGCGTACCGGAATCCGCCTGTCAGGTAATACTCGTCAAGGAAACGCCGACCCGCTAACAGTTCATTGAATTGTGTTTCCTTTTCCATGAATTTTATGGAGCCCGGGAATGCCGAGTCCAGCAATCCCATATATTCATAATAAATTATTCTGCGTTTCTTTTGCTTTATTTCATTCAATTCATAAGTCTTGTCATCAACAAGGAAAATGCGGTTATCCCGTAATATTTCATTGGCCTTGATATTTTCGACAACAGATAATTGTTTATACCAGTTTACGTTATACTCCGACCAGCTCGTTATGGAGTAATTGGCCAACAATACAAATACCAGTGAAAAAAACGCCCCGTATACAACGGGCTTGATCTTTGTTCCAATCAGGCGGAATACAAGATCCAACGAAAAATAAAAAATGAGGGCGATACTCAAGGGCATCAACAACTGGTTCTGGTTGTTCCAGGAGAACAGGGAAGGTATTTCCTTGCCGACTGCCGCATATGGAAATACCGCCAGAATAAAAGTTACAACCCCCAAAACCAGGAAGAAGATATTCTTTTTTATGCCGCTTTTTTCCGAATTATGTTTGATGCAGGATTTTTTCAGTATATAAAACAGGATGCAAAACAGACCGGCCAAAAACGGCAGGAGAAACACATCTGCCTTGAGCAGGTAAGCACCCATGGCATACGGCAGGTCAATGATCGTTTTCAAAGCTGTTTTAACAAGGAAAACAGGAGATTGCAGTATATTGTCTGCGGTGATCACATTATATTGCGTATTATCCCCGAATTGTGGAAAGATCAAACCCTGTAAAATCCATACGGCAAAAGGAAGTAAAAAATAATCCAGGTTTCCCCTGACCAGATCGAGCATGAAAAAAAACAGGCCTCGCAGCCGTTTTTTTGTTTTTAAAGCCTCCAATAGTCTGGCCTTTTGCCCGTACATGAACAGGAAAAAAGTCAGGGCGTAAAAAAACAGGAAGGATTGGACAAGAAAGGAAAGTGCAAACAATAAAAGGGATATAATCCGCAAAAACACATTCTTGCGGAAGACCGACATGTACAAGGCCAGAAAAAAAATGAAATAGCAGAAGGGATAAAGCCACATCGACACAAATATCCTTGATTCAAAATAGGGCAAGAGCGAAAAAAGGAGTGTGAGGATGAGCCGCTCGAAGGGATTGATCTCTGATATTTTTTTAAGCAGGGAATGGAAAAGCAATCCTGCAAAGACATAACTTAAAAAAATGACAAATCGGTGCAAATAGACGATATAATTTGTAAAAATATCCGCAACCGGAAAAACAGGGAGAACCGCATACCCGAACCAAGGCCTGCCACATTCCAGATTGTGCTGAACATATGCGGCAGGACCGATAAGCTGATTATACCAATCGTCAATATATAATCCATTATGGATTAAAAACAGAAAATTTGTCAAAAATAACAGAAATACAATTACGAATTTCTCTTTTGCCACCAAATTTATTAATGGATTTTGCTTAATCAAGTTCTCACCTAATTCTGAACTGTAGATAGAATGATACTGACTATTTATAATGGATAACATGAAATAAGTCAACCAATTGACATCCGGATCGATAATAGTTGATTATTTTTGCCAAATACATTAAGAAAGACAATAGGGAGTAGCGGGATTCATGCAAGCTGTTATGATGGTCGGGGGAAAAGGCACTCGTTTAAAGTCGTATACCGACAAGATACCAAAGCCCATGATACCAATAGGTGATAAACCCATTTTACTTCATCAAATTGAGACGATGAAGCGTTACGGTATCGATTCCATCATTATGGTTCTTGGTTATAAAGGTGAAATAATCAAAAATTATTTCAAGAACGGAAAAGATTTATCTGTTCACATTCAATATATAGAAGAAGATGTTCCATTGGGAACAGCTGGTTCGTTTGTTTATCTAAAGGATCGCATTGGAGAAGATTTTTTACTGGTTTTTGGGGATGTTTTCTTTGACATCGATTTGTCGAGGTTCATTCGATTTCATTATTATAAGAAATCCTTGGCCACCCTGTTATGTCATCCCAATTCCCATCCTGATGACAGTGACCTGATCGTATTGAATCCACAGGATCAAGTGACAGGTTTTGATTCAAAGAACAATCAACGGAATTATTATTACAGGAATTGCGTCAATGCAGGCCTTTATGTATTGAATCATACGATATTGAATACCGTGACGCAACCTGAAAAAACCGATCTGGATAAAGACATTTTACTGCCCTTGATTGACGCAGGCAGCAATGTATTCGCATACAGGACAAGCGAGTATGCCAAAGATATGGGCACCGAGGAAAGGCTGATCCAGGTGGAAACCGATTACAGGAACGGTGTTACCCGTGATCGCAACCTGTGCAATAAACAAAAATGCATTTTTTTGGACAGGGACGGTACGCTCAACAGGTACAAAGGATTTATCTCGGATATAAATGAGCTCGAACTGGAAGACGGCGCCGCTGAAGCAATAAGGCTGATAAACCAATCCTCATATCTTTGTATCGTCATAACCAATCAACCTGTAATAGCGCGCAATCTCTGCACCGTGGAACAACTCGATTCAATCCACAATAAAATGGAAACTCTGTTAGGCAAGGCCGGAGCCTATCTGGACGATCTGCATTATTGCCCCCATCATCCCGACAAGGGATTCCCTGAGGAAAATCCGTTATATAAAATGGATTGCCAATGCCGAAAGCCTAAAACAGGCCTGATTGAAGCGAGTATAACAAAATACAATATCGATCCAAAGCTATCCTATATGATTGGCGATTCAACCACAGATATCCAAACCGCAAAAAATGCAGGTTTGGCACCAATTTTAATCTTGACCGGAGAGGCCGGACTTGACGGAAAATATCCGGCAGATGCGGACATGACCTGCCCGAATCTATTGGCAGCTGTGCGATTCATTCTGGACAAAAAGGTGCGCTAAAATTATCCATGGAAAACATGGCCGCAGCGGTCACGCGCTGCAGGGTGACCGTGCTGCCGGAGCTGGCGGAGAGGAGAAACTCACCTTGATAGCGGACTACCGTGGGTGAGCTCATGGTCTGCCACCAGACCCAGTCCCCAATCAGGTTAGCGGTGATGGGTTCAGACATAGAGACGCATCCAGAGAGGCAAATGCCGGTGACGACAAGCAAAAAACAACATTGAACCCGGTACATACGATCCCCCAATAGTCATAGTGTAGCATACAAGATGATTGCATACATCTGTATTCAGTCGAGTAGAGAGCTGTTGAAAATTGTTGGTGCGGCATGATGTTTGTTACAAAGAGCACATGGAGCACTTGACCCTTGTACATCACACGATCCGTAACGGTCTCGCGCAAGCAGGCGGTTTCCCCGGACTTGTCCGATATTGTCAGGACAACCGATTTTATCCCAGCCCCGCCATATGCCAGACCCTGGGCTGTAAACGAAAGCGGGAGTACCTCGTTCTGAGTTGGTAAATTTACGTTTACAAAAAGGTCACGCGTGCTTCCAGGAGGTCCGCATGAAATCACGGCCAGATACAGGGAAAGAACCAAACAGCTTCGCAAGACAATGCGCATGTCGTGCCCCCTTACTTCACCAGTTCGTCCATGATTCTGGCTATGAGCTTGTGCTCCACCACCATGAGATCTACCTGGGCGATCCGAGGAAATGCACGCCTGCAAAGCTCAAGACCGTGATCAGGCATCCAATCAGGAAAAAATAGGAAACGGCTTTTCACGCGCTGCCGCGGAAGGTAGAATACCATGATGGTCAAAAGACAAAAAGGCGAAGTCAGGGGTGATGCGGAAATCCTTGCGGGTATTACAGCAAGACTGGTTTCCTCGGAAAATCCCGTAGTACGGTACAAGACGCGGCTTTTGCTTCAAGACAAGGATCCTGATTCGGCCGCGATGAGAAAACTGCGGAACAGCATCGCCAAATCAACAATGGCCCATGCGATGCTGCGGCCGCATGACAAAGATATGACCAAAACCGTAGGGCCATACAAGAAATGGCAGGGGCCGCATTGGACGTTAGTCTCGCTTGCACAGATCGACTATCCCCCAGGCGACAGGCAGCTTTTTCCCCTGCGCGAACGTATTTATAATTGGCTCCTGGCACCACGCCACATGGAGTTCCCCCACTCGCTCTTGATCCCACAACAGGAGGACCGCTTCCGTCACTGCGCCTCAATAGAAGGCAATGCGATCTGGTCATCCATACGCCTGGGAATTGACGATGATCGCACGCGCGCGTTTGCAGCCCGGCTTGTCAAATGGCAGTGGCCTGACGGCGGCTGGAACTGCGACAAGCGGCCAGGTGCGCGCACCTCCTCTGTAATAGAAAAATGCATACCCTTGCGCGGGCTTGCTATCGCGGCCAAGGCCTGGGGCTGTGACAAGAAGCTGTCGCGTGCCGTTGACAGGGCCGCGGAGTATTTTCTTTCACGTAATCTCTTCAGGCGGAAGAGTGACGGTCAAATGATTAAAGCGAATTTCGATAATATACACTACCCGATCCAGTTCTATGACGTGCTTTATGTATTGCTG
>RPPD01000212.1 GCA_003818675.1 Spirochaetaceae bacterium | reverse complement strand
TTCACGGGAAGGAACCGCGATGCGACACTTGCCGCGAGAAACTGGTCCGTTTTACCTCTGCGTCCCAAAGATCGCGTGCCTGCGCGCATTGCGGCGCTCAATTCAGGGAGCAAACCATTACGGTCGATGATTCGCTAACTGACGCATTGGGCGGAGTGGTCAGCGGTTTTGAGTGTGTGAAATGCGGCCAGGGTGTCTGCGCCACCTGCGCCGGGAAAGATGCGGGCAAGAAATTGACCTATGTCTGTTCCTGCGGCGGTGAGCTGGCGGTAAGGTTGTGAGAGAGTACCACTGGGATACAGGTAAGGCAAAGCGGAGGCCACGACGACAATTTTTTCAACCGTGGGGCGGTATCTGTATTCGGGTGGAGCGCGGCCGGGGTTTCCGACTATTTCCAGGAAATAATCCAATCTGTGGTTAGGTCAAAAATATTTGAAGGGCCAAGGTCGGAGCCTGTCCCTATCTTAGCCTGTGGTAAGCTGTCGAACCATCGCGGGAGGCCGCCACAGACAACAGCTTCGTCATTATAGACGCCTCGCATTCGCGCCACGGCCAAGCGGGACGGGATAAGCTTGCTTCCACGACTTCGCCCCCAATACGACCTGCGGCTTGAAATTCGCGGTTTCCGTGGCTATGATGATAAAAAAGCTATCTCCCTCTTGTCAAGAGTGAAAATACCATTTCGCAATAAAAAACCCCGCGAAGTGCGGGGTTATTCAGATGCAATAAATTCAAATCCCTGTGTTTGTAAAATATTTATCTCGCCAGCCAGCCGCCGTCAACAGCCAGAGTATAGCCGTTTACGTAATCTGAAGCTTTTGAGGCCAGGAAAACTGCCGCGCCCATGAGATCATCCGGGGTTCCCCAGCGGCCTGCCGGAATGCGTTCAAGAATTGCGTCTGCGCGGGACTTGTCTGCCCGAAGCGGCGCGGTGTTGTCCGTGGCCATGTAGCCGGGGGCGATCGCGTTGACGCTGATATTGTGCCTGGCAAGCTCGTTGGCCATGGCGCGGGTGACGCCCATGACGCCGCTCTTGCTCGTCGTATACGAAGGAACCCTGATGCCGCCCTGGAAAGAGAGCATGGACGCGATGTTGATGATCTTGCCGCCGGTCTTCTGAGCCACGAATTCTTTTGCCACAGCCTGGCTCATGAAGAAGAGCGACCTGATGTTGAGGTTCATCACGTCGTCCCAGTCCTTGACCGAAAACTCCAGGACGTCGGCGCGGCGGATGATGCCGGCCACGTTAAAACAGATGTCGATCTTGCCGAATTTATTCTTTGCTCCCTCGATCACAGCGGGGATGTTGTCGATGTTCATCAGATCCGTCTTCACGCCGAGGAATTCCCGGCCGAGCTTCTTCATTTTCCCGGCAGTCTCGTCCATGTCGAGGACATCGACTCCCACTACAGAAGCTCCGGCTTCAGCCATCGCAAGGGCGATTCCCTGTCCAAGGCCGCGGCTTGCACCGGATACGATAGCAACTTTTCCGTCAAGTTTAAACATGTCCAAAATCATTATTATTTCCTCCTTGATTTATTTCTGTAAATTACATCAGGTTTTTCATCGGCACAGCGTCCATATCTGTGAAGGTCTGGTTTTCGCCGCCCATTCCCCAGATGAAACTGTAGTTAAACGTGCCAACACCAGTGTGAATGGACCATGAAGGCGAAAGAATGGCTTCCTCGTTTCTCAGGATGAGGTGCCTGGTTTCCTCCGGTTTGCCCATGAAGTGAAAGACGATGTCGTCTCCGGGGATGTCAAAATAAAAGTATGCCTCGATTCTGCGCGGATGCGTGTGGCAGGGCATGGAATTCCAGATTGAAGGTTTGTCGAGCAGGGTCATGCCCATCACGAGCTGGCAGCTCTTCACGCCGTCCGGGTGTATGAACTTGTAGATTGTGCGCTTGTTGTTTTTCGATTCCTCTCCCATATTTTGCGGGGTGGCGTCCTTGATGGATATCTGGGTAGTGGGATGAGTCGCATGAGCCGGCGTGGAATTGAGATAAAACTTGGCCGGGGTTTTGGCATCTGCGCTCGAGAAGACCACTTCCTTTGCACCGCGTCCGATGTAGATGGCGTCGCGTTTGTCCAGTGTATAGGCCTTGCCGTCGATGGTGACATCGCCTTTGGCGCCGATGTTGATGATTCCAGCCTCACGGCGCTCAAGCAAATAGTCGCCGCCGATGATTTCCCTGGGCATTGTAAGCTTTATGGGCTTTGTGGGTGAAATACCTCCCACGATCATGCGGTCATAGTAGGAATAGGTCAGGTTCAGCGAGTCCTTTTTAAAAAGGTCCTGAATCAGAAAGTTCTTGCGCATTTCAGCAGTATCCATTCTCTTGTAATACTCGAAATTGACTGCGTCGCGGATATCCATGTGGTCCTCCATTTCAGGAAAATGATTTGACGAGCTAGTTCGTTGACGATGATTGTGTTTAGTATATAAAGTTTATCACGGTATCGTCAAGGCGATGGGACGAGGCTGGAAAGGACGGTTCTGGCGGTTTTTACCAGCATTTCAGATCTCGATCTGCAGCTCAATGACTGCAAAGCGGGCCGCGCTTCCTGAATTCCGCAATCTCTGACTACAAGCATAAGCCTGATGCAAAGTTTTTCCTCGGGCTGCGTAAACAGCTCATTACGGGCTGGCATGATGTCAACAATGCGTTCAAGTTCACAGACAATCAGAGGATAGAAGTATTGCTCGCCTGATAGACCGATGAGCCTGGTTGCCTCAATTTTAAGGTCAATATTCTCAAGATAGGGAAGACTGCCAAAAATCTCGGCAAGCTCTTTCCTGTTGGAATCGAGCCTGACCTGCAACTCACTTTTCTCCGAGTCAGAGGAAAAAAAGTTTGAAAGCAGATTTGTGAGAACAGTTGTATGTTTCAGGATTCCAGCCTGGCGAGGCGCTTTGGCATCAGGGGATATATGAGTAAAGAAGTAGTCGAGAATGTCTCCGATGAATGGATCTTCGCGTATTGATAAAGACTTGATGATTCCAAGTGCGGTGTCCAGGTCAGCTGTGAGATAGGTGAGGATGAGCAGATTATCGGACCGATCTGAAAAGCTTGCCCATGAGGTTTCATCTGCAGCAAAACCAGCACCTGCTGTGAGTAAAAAACATGTCAGGATTATCGCAAGGGATTTCATACAGCTTTTTAAATTATCGGCAGAATCGTGGTCTTGACGCCTTAAACCAGCGGATATATTATTGTTTGATTTGTAATTTCTGGATAAAAACATGGGTAATTAATGGCATGGATAAAATGCTGTTAAAAAGAAAGGGGAACTAAATGGCTGCAAAACCTGCTTCAACAGGGAAGGAAGTGCGTGCTCCTGAAAAGGTACAGGCCCTGGAGGCCGCCAGGCTTCAAATAGAAAAACAATTCGGCAAGGGATCAATAATGAAATTGGGCGAGGGGACGGGCAGGCCTGGCCTCTCGGTTATCCCTTCAGGATCGATCCTGCTTGATTACGCCCTGGGAGTGGGCGGGTATCCCAGGGGCAGAATCATAGAAATCTATGGCCCTGAATCCTCGGGAAAAACCACACTTGCGCTTCATGCAATTGCAGAAGCACAGAAACTGGGCGGGGTTGCCGCGTTTATTGATGCAGAACACGCCATGGACCCTACTTATGCAGAAGGTCTTGGTGTAAACATTGATGAGCTGTGGGTCTCTCAGCCTGATAATGGGGAACAGGCGCTGGAAATAGCAGACCACCTGATCCGCTCCGGCGGGGTGGACATCATAGTTGTTGACTCTGTCGCGGCATTGACACCCAGGGCTGAGATAGAGGGAGACATGGGAGATTCGCACATGGGACTGCAGGCAAGGCTCATGAGCCAGGCGCTCCGCAAACTCACCGGGACCATCTCAAAGTCGGGGACATGCCTGATTTTCATCAACCAGATCCGCATGAAGATCGGTGTCATGTTTGGAAACCCGGAGACAACCACTGGCGGAAACGCATTAAAGTTTTATTCAACAATCCGGCTTGAAGTGCGCAGGATAGAAACCATTTCCCAGGGCGAGGACAATGCAATCGGAAACCGCGTCCGTGTAAAAGTGGCAAAAAACAAGGTAGCGCCGCCATTCCGCAAGGCGGAACTGGAAATCATGTTTGGCAAAGGCATCTCGGCTTCTGGAAGTCTTCTTGACTCTGCCGTAGAGCATTCACTCATTACAAAGACAGGAAGCTGGTACAGCTTTGGCCAGGAAAAAATAGGCCAGGGACGCGAGAACGCCAAGGTTTTCATTGAAACAAATCAGGATGTTTTTACCAAGCTGCAGGAACAGCTTAAGGTCATACTCTTCCCTCCAAAGGAGGAAAAGCAAGCTAAAAATGCAGAGCCCGCAAAGGCCACGGAAACAAAGCCGGAATTTATTGAATCATAAAAGAAGGGATTCACGGGTTTATCTTTCGCTTGGATCAAACCTTGGAGACCGCGGAAAACACCTGCATGACGCGCTTGTAATGTTATCAGGCTTCCTTACGGAAATGCGTGCATCAAGAATTTACGAGACTTCACCCCTGTTGTTTACAAGACAGCCCGGCTTTTTAAATTGTGCGGTATGCGGAAATTATTCAGGAACGCCAAAAAGTCTCCTTGAGCGGATTTGGCACATCGAACGTGTGCTTAAAAGAAAACGCGTGAAAAGAAATGGTCCCCGGACTATTGATGTGGATATTCTGCTCTTTGGAAATAAAATGGAAAACCATCCTCACCTGGTAATTCCTCACCCTGAAATTGAAAACAGGCGGTTTGTGCTTGTGCCGGTTTTAGAACTGGAACCTGGCCTGCGTCATCCGGTCACGGGGGAATATCTCTGGAAATACCTTGATAAAAACCATGCCCAGGGAGTTTACTTTCATTCGTTCTCTGGTTATACTACCCAAAATTCCTTAAACAATACCAACAAGGATTATGGAAGAGA
>RPPD01000211.1 GCA_003818675.1 Spirochaetaceae bacterium | reverse complement strand
TTGTCCTGTTTAAAAGACGCATCATCTGACGCGGAGGTTATTGATGACCGTGCAGCTGATGTTGCCTGGGAAGTGTTTTTTCCCTGTACCTTTTTTGCTGTTGCCATTTTTTTATGCCTCTTGCTTTAATTATCTCACCAGAGCGGCCTTGAGGTCAAGTGAAATATGCCTTGGGGTCAATACTCATCCAGGTGGTTGAATTCGGCGTTTTCTATCCACAGGCTCGGTTTTTCATAGTATTCCACAATTGATGCGAGCAGGACAAAGTGCGCATCCTCCTGCTTCCTTAATGCTTCAAGAAGGTTTTTGGTGTCGGGATCATTGACTTCACGCCCCTTGCTTTCGTAATACTTCATGCTCTGTTTTTCCAGTTCCATGGCCTTTTCAAGGACGATTGTCACTGCCCCGAGGTCATCCGTGAAATATTCCCCTTTTTGCCGCATTGTGGAAAAGATATTCTGTATGTCGGAGATGAAAATGCTTGAAGGTCTTTTGCCGGATGAGCTTTTGAAATCCCTGATCCAATAGTAGTGTTTTCTTTCTTCTTCTGCCAGGAAGAGCAGTATTTTTTTAAGGTTATCGTCAGTGAGTTTACTGGCGCCTTCACGGTAATATCGCTCGCCGTCTTGTTCAAATTGAAGCGCGTAATTGAATATATCCATTGCAGGCCTCCTCTAAGGGTGAATTAATATAAGATAGATAATTTGGCTGTCTATTTCAAGGCCGGAATGGGTGTTGGCTAAAACCCTTGTTGCGTGATACAAACAATATTGGGCAAGGAGACCGCATATGCCATCAAGGATGTTTACAAAGATAACCATATTGGGTGGCGGTGCCATGGGAACCGCTTTGGCGCAGATTCTGAGCCTCAAAATGCACTTGGTCAAGATCTGGTGTTATGAACCTGACGTGGCGCAGGAGATAAACCGCAAACACAAGAATACCAGGTTTCTTCCGGATATTGTCCTGAAACCAGGAATCAGCGCAACGACTGACATCAAGGAAGCGTCAAAGGACGCTGATTTTATTCTTGTCGCCATTCCGTCCGCCTTTGTGCTTGACACCATGAAGAAAATATTGACGCTTCCAAATATCATGGAGGGGGAATCTCATATTGGCATTTTGACAAAGGGTTTTATCCAGACACCCAAGGGCGTACGGCTGATTCTTGAGTCCCTTGAGGATTATCTGCCGGGCTCCTACAAGGGAAATCTGGTTTACATTTCCGGGCCGTCGCATGCTGAGGAACTGGTCCGCGGAATGCTCACAGGCCTTATCTGCGCATCAGTCAATGCCAAGGAGTCCATTCTCTTCAGAAACCTTATCTCTGGCAGAAGCCTCGTGGCTTTCAGTTCATTTGACGTGATTGGTGTACAGGTCTGCGCAGCACTAAAAAACGTCATTGCCATTGGATTTGGCATGGCCGATGCACTGAAGGAGGAATCATCGCTTCTGGGTGACAATGCGGAATCCCTGCTTCTGGCCGCGGGCTTGAACGAGATACAGCGTGTTGGCATGGCCATGGGTTCCACTTACCCTGAGACCTTCACTTCAATTGCGGGTGTGGGTGACCTGGATGTGACTTGCAGGAGCAAATACGGCCGCAACCGAAGGTTTGGACGCGAGATTATTTTAAATGATGCATTAAAACCGTTTAAAAACATTGAGGACCTGCTTGCCAATATCAACTCGCTTGGCTATCTGCC
The DNA here is from genome assembly GCA_003818675.1 of Spirochaetaceae bacterium. The sequence continues at coordinate 3,253 of RPPD01000211.1, read as the reverse complement.
TGAAGGAGCTTTTGCGGCCAAGTATATGACGGATCTCGCCAAAAAATATACGCTGCGGCTTCCCATTAGCGCCAGCATCTACCGCATACTGGACAGTGAGGCTGATCCACGGCGCGAAGTGCAGAATCTTGTGCGCGGTCTTATGAGAACCGGCAGGGAAGAAAGGAACGGGAAATGATATCGGGAAACATACAGAATCTTAAAACAGAAGCAGGGTTGATGCCGGCTGCAATTGTACGCGGCCTGGCATACCTGGCCGCCAATGACATTGCAGGGCTTCCGGTTGGCCGCATTGAACTTGAAGGGGATAAACTGTATGTACTTGTGCAGGATTATGCCACGGTTGCTCCATCTGAAAAACGCCCTGAGGCGCACGACAAATACCTGGATATCCAGTATATCGCAAATGGTGCCGAGGAAATCGGCTGGTGCGTGCGGCACGATGGGCTTGAGAATGCCGAGGATCTTCGAAGGGACAAGGACGTCATTTTCTTCAAAAACATCGCGGATGAAACAAAGCTTGTCCTATGCTCAGGTATGTACGCAATATTTTTTCCGAATGACGTGCACCGCCCCGGATGCATCCACGGAAAATCGCAGGCGGTGCGAAAGGCAGTGGTCAAGATAAGCATTGACCTGCTTTAGCATGAGGAAAAAGCACATTACCGCACAGTACCTTGAGAAATGTTAAAAATATCAGACCAGGATCAGACTGACGCGTTTAATCAGTCAAAGAAACCCTCGGTGCCGCCGAAGAAATCCTCTTCTTCCTTCTTTGTGCCGAAGAATTTTTCCTCATCTTCCTTTGAGTCGAAGAATTCTTCCTGTTCTTCCTTGGAATCAAAGAACTCTTCCTGCTCTTCCTTCGTGTCAAAGAAGGCATCTGTCACAGGTTTGGGCTCGGGTTGTTCACGGTCATCCACATACAGATCCTCGTCCTTGTAGTCCTTGTCCTCGAGTTCACGGTCATCATAGTAATCCTTATCGTCATAGACAGCCGGCTCTTCCTTGGTGTAGCCCTTGGTAAAACCAGAGACAGATTGTGAACGTTCGCCTGATATCCTGTCATTTTTCCCGGCTACTGCGTAGTAAGCGAGTGTCCTGGCAGGCTGTTTGTCCTCAAATTCTGTATCTGTGGTTTCACCAACAGAATCCCATGTTTCTGTTTTTTCATTCCAGCAGAAGACTGTGTATTCATCCGCTCCCTCTGAGGATTTCCATTTGAGGGCAATTCGGTCTTCATGATCACCCTGGCTGGCAGTCAGATCCCGCGGGGCATCAATCATGACAGGTTCTTCAGGTTTTTGTGGAGCTGGAATATCCACGGACAAGGCCCTGGATGGTTGACTTTCATCATTGGCTGTGAAAGCAGTGATGACATACCAGGCGGTTGTCCCGGGTGCATGCTCCCGGTCATCCTTGTATGCGGGATTACGCGTGCTCCCTATCATGACATATGTTTCTTTTTCAGGATCAAACGCATAGACGTTATAGCCATTTATGTCAGGAGTTTTTTTCCATGAAAGGTAGATGATGCCGAAATCAAAAAGGCCTTCAACATCCAATGGAATGCCAATTATATTTTGTATTTTCCCCGCAAAGCCTGAAGCGGTTTCACTCAAAGAGCTCTCCTTTTCCCCGTTTATTCCCTTAATGGCATAGTAGTAGTGTGTGCCGGTTTTAAGGCCCTTTGAATCAATGTAACGAGTGCCTTTTGTAACAGCGATTTTTGTAAAATTCTCCGTTTCCGAAAGCGAGCGGAAGACCTCGTATGATTCCGCATTTTCGGCCCTTTCCCATGTCACCTCGATTTTGTCTGCGTATGTACCAAGCGAGGCTTCCACATTCACCGGCACTGATGGTACAACAGGACTGTAGGTGACCTCGTCATAAAGCACGAGGCAGACAGGGACATACTTGACGAAAATATCATAGTGGATCCAGGCATAACCGCCCTCTCCCCAGGCGGTGCTCCAGCTGTTGATGATCTTGAATGCATGTTTTCCCTCGTCATAGCCTACAACACACATGGCGTGTCCGCCTATAAGGTTTCCTTTGATGCTTGAGTAAACTCCGCCTGTGTAGGTCTGGAAGTTTTCATAGACCATCATGCCTATGAGCACGGGATGCCCGCTGTTGAGTTTTTCCTTTACTGCCGCAGGATTAGTCGCATCAACGCGCGCAAATGAGACCGCTTTGTAGTTGGCCGCCTCTGTTTTTGCAGCAAGGCTCGGCTGCACCCGTAAATCCTGTGTGTATGGCATTGAGTCAAGTGTGGCGCAGCCTGATTTGATGACCACCATCACGGCGTCCTCAAGCGCGGCCCCGCTGTCTGATCCATTGTTGATCTGGTTATAAATATACGAGGGCGAGAAAATATGCTTGTTGTCGGCCACACCCCAGCCGCGCTCCGCGTTTTCCTGGTATGATTTGCACGCGTATGCGGTTGTCCATGCAGTGCAGCTTCCAATCATGCCCTGATTACCAGGCGCAGGCAGCATGGGCGAGAGATCCACGTCCGCCGCCAGTTCAGGCGCCTTCCCCTCATGCGCCCCGGGTGTGGATGCTCTGAAGGACTTGTAGAGCATCGCCGGGGTTTCCTGGAGGCCAAGTCCCTTTGGACCTGAATCGCCGCATCCGGCCGCAAGAAAAAGGGCAACCGCAGCGGAAAAAATCATCCGCAGAGAAACAAATCCCAAAAAGCTGTGATGGCGTGTTTTCTTCATGATAATCATCTCCTATTTCTGTGTTTCATAATCCGGAAAGCTGAAAACGACTGGTGTGCAGGTCCCGGCTATTATTTCATTGCGTACGCAACTTGTATTGCCGCCCGTGACCAGTTCCTTTTTGCCCCGCTCGAGAAAAGTCGCATGCAGGAATATTTTGGCATGCTGGTTTTGATCAGAAATTCCCGGGAAACGGTATGCCGGTTTACTCTCGGGGGTAAATGAAAAGATTATGTCTGCGACCATTGGAGAATCCTTAAGGCCGGGATCGGCAGTCGTCCATGCAATGCTTGTTATTCTTGCCATTCCATTAAAATGATTGTATTGGCAGCCGGATTCGATGATAAATGGACTCTCGCGGCCCTGATTTGGCGTATCTGATTCCCTGGTGCCGCCGCCAAACTTGATTTCCCCGTTTGGCTCTCCCTGGCCAGGACAGGAAATGCAGATGAGACAGATGGTCAACGTGCAAATAATGCGCATGGAATAAAGATAGCGCACGGGTAGGATTTTTTCCAATATTTATC
>RPPD01000210.1 GCA_003818675.1 Spirochaetaceae bacterium | reverse complement strand
TGCATTCTGTGCTTGAAAAGCTCTCCAGAAATGTCTATATAACAATTGATCTGGACGCTTTTGATCCATCGATTATGCCTTCGACCGGGACTCCTGAGCCTGGAGGGCTTCCCTGGTATCCGGTTCTTTCTTTTATACGAACTGTGATAAGCAACAGAAATTGTATCGGTTTTGATGTTGTCGAACTCTGTCCTAACGGCTTGCCGCATGCTGAATATCTTGCCGCGAAACTGGTATATAAATTGATAGCTTATCATTCTGTTGCATGCAAACCAAATGTCAGGATTGTTTAAAACCAGGGTCTATAAAAGATCAATAAAATATATTCTCTCCAATACAATAAATATTAATGCAAGACTGTTTTTTTCTGAAAAAAGCACATACGCAGTTGGAAAAAGAATCAAAGAGTGATATGTTTTTAATAGGAATGCCGATATTAAAATATTGAATGTAAAATGTCTGTAAGGATCAAATATTTGTCCCGCCAAATGCGAGGGCGAAAGGGAGGCAACCATGGCTGGAGGAGTGATCACTGTAGAAAAGGCGAGAGCCGATGTCTTTTTCATCGCCGAGGACGGCAAGGAAGTATTCCCTGCGAACTACAATATTGAAGTCAAGTTCGCAAAGGATTTTGGTGGAGTTGTGATCGAGGACGCCATAGAGGAAGCAAAGAAATTTGCTATTGGTGCGTTCAAGAACAAGTTTCAGCAGAAGATCCGCGGAAAGCAGTGTAATATTGTAGTGAAGGATGTTGAAGTCCGCTACGCGATTAGGTACGGATTCAGCAAGGTAAAAGCGTAATTTTTGTTCAAGCAAGGGAAGCGCTGGTGGTTGTCCTGACAGTCTCTTTGCTATAATTGGTACTTTTGGGACAGCCACATTCCTGTGCAACCGATCAGTTTTAAGAAAGTTTTTCCGAGAGCCGCTTTATAAACTCGTCCTTGCCAATGAGTTTTATAAAGCTTCCAACCTTGGGCCCGATCGTTTGGCCAAACAGCACTTCATAGATAAGCAGAAAAAAATCCTTTGGGGCAATTTCATTCTCCTTGGCTACATCAAAGACATGTGACTGCAGGATCTCGGCATCATTCCCTGGTTCTGCCTTGATCTTGTCTGCCAAACTCCCGAGCAGTTTTTTCTCCACAGCGTCAGGTGTCTTGTATTTCTTGTTGGGGAGGATATTGTCCCTGTAGTAGGCGATGGAGCGCTGAATAAGATTGGATATAAACTCCGCATAATCGAGCGCGGCCGGATCGTAATTGCAGATGTAGTCCATCACGATTGAGCTGTCTTGTGTTCCAAGTGCAGAAACAAGATTGTTGATTAGCGAGTAGGTGATGTCAGAATCAAAAATCTTTTTGCTGTCAAGGTCATCATGGATGTAGGTGAGGGGATTGTCAGATTTTGACGCTTCGTCCTGCTTGTAATAGCCTCTGAGGAACTGAAGATACTCATCCACTGTCTTTGGAATCACGTCAAAGTGGAACTTCTTGGCTTTACGCGGATTCTGAAACATGAAATATTCAAGAGATTCCAGGGGCGCGTAATCCATCCATGTATCCACGGTGAGGCCTTTGCCAACAGACTTGGATATTTTTGCACCCGCTTCATCAAGGAATAGTTCAAAGAAGTAGTGTTCGGGCGCGCGGCCGCCCAGGACTGATACAATTTTTTTGCTCACCGCGTACGACTCTATCAGGTCCTTGCCGTACATTTCATAGTGCACGCCAAAAGCATACCAGCGCAAAGCCCAGTCAGCCTTCCATCCCAGTTTTACCGCGCCGTTTAATACTGTAGTCCTGGCTTTGTGGCCGCAGCCCGTAACAGCCCCGGAAACAGTCGTGTCGCAGGAATATTCAATCTCGTCTTTTTCAGGAAAGTAGCCAGTGACACGCGTTGTGAGGTTTTTTCCGCACGCAGCGCAAATGGGCATGAACGGAGACCATGACTCCCTGTTTTCCTTCTGCATGGTCGGAATCATGATATTGCGGATTTTTTCTGCATCAGCAAGCGCGTTTTTCAATCCCTGGTTGAAAGTACCTGAAGCATACTGTTCTGCAGAGGATTTGAAGTCATAATCAAATCCAAAGGAATCAAGGAAGACCTTGAGCTTGTTTTCCATGTGATGCGCAAAGGATTCGCAGCAGCCGTATGGATCGGGAATTTTGACAAGTGGCTTGCCCAGGTGTTTGGCTGTTTCGTCCTGGTTGGGGATATTCAGGGGCACCTTTCGCAAACCATCCATGTCGTCGCAGAAGCTGATCAGGCGCGTGGGAATGGAAGAGAGCCTGTTAAAAGCCTTTCGTACAAAGGTCGTCCTGGACACTTCACCGAATGTGCCGATATGCGGAAGGCCCGAAGGGCCGAATCCTGTCTGGAATACAACTGTCTTTGTGTCAGGAGACAGATTTTTTATAATCCGTTCCGCTTCTTCCACGGGCCATAGCTTTGCCATAATGAAGTGTAGTAATAAACGATAATTGGAAAAAAAGCAAGCTGCCCCCCAAGTTCTGTTTACCAGTGGCTGTGGCCAGAGCGATGATGTGGATCCTGGCGCTCGTGGTGTGGCGGCGGTGTCGGTTTCTTGTGCGGGTCAATTACCACGGTTGTCAGGCAGCTGTACGTGGAGAGAAGGAAAGCCCCTAACATCAGTCCTAAAAAAAATCTCTTCATCTTGCACTCCTTTTATATTGTCAATGATTTAATATAATATAAATCTCATAAGAAGTGCTGTGTGCCGATTGGCATGATTTGAATAAGCGTATAAAAAGTTCGGGTGCAGAAGGCCCTTACTCCCGCACCCGTATTTCAAAAAAAGAAGGAAAAGAGTGGATAAGTTGAAATAATTCCGCCAGCCTTAATAAAGCTTACTTTGGTTGGTTGAATAAATCAACTATCATTAATGTTGATACTATACAGATTTTTCTGGGGTGTCAAGCGAAATATCGGCTTTTTTTTATTTATTTTTCATCATGCGTCAAATCTCGATTGTAAGAGGCTAAAGGAGCCAGACCTTCTTTAAAGCGGCAAGGACACATTTTATATCGGGTTCATTCCTGTTTTTTTTCAAGTATGCGAATGAAAGTTCTATTTCAGATTTTTCTCTTTCTTCGATAAAAATCCCTTCCTTGCCGCGCCCTTCAGCCATATACCTTGGAAGCAATGAAATGCCTGTTCCGGAAAGAATCAGGTGCATGGTCATGGTCTCAAAATCAGAACTCACAAACTTTTGAGGAGTTGTCATGTATTTCCGGAAAAGCGTCGTTACCCGCTCATGAAACGGACAAGACTCGGAAGGCAGTACCCAGGGAAAAGAAAGCAGTTCTGTCATGTCTGAATTACGCACCTTGTCTCTCCACGCCATGGGTACGGCAATTACTTGTGGATATATCACAGGACCTGGAAACAAGACTGGCGGGCATTCTTGATCAGGCAAAAACCATGCATGCCGGTATATAAAAAATGCCTGGTCAAAGGACTGGCCAGGCATGCATTTACCGAATTACTTGCCGCTATTCTATTTTTTTTCTGAGTTTGCGCAGATCAGGTCTGTCCTCTCCGCTGGCAAGAGCGGTGTCTTTTCTTGTAATCTTGTAGAAGGCCACAAGGGTGATGATTCCTGCAGCCATGGTCAGAAAACTGAATAGCTGGTCAAGCGTAAAATTGAAGGGACTCAGGAGAAGGTATGTCGGATTGTTCTGGTCCGCGAGTTTGAGCATAAACTCATTGCGCAGAGGCATGCGGAAATAATCTATTATGAATCGAACAAAACCGTAGAGTGTAATGTAGAGTCCGATAATAAACCCCTTGTAGGGTTTTCTGTTGCGGAAGATAAACCAGATTATGGCCCAGATGGCCAGACATTCAAAGAGCATGGAGTAGATCTGTGTGGGGTGGCGGGGAAGAAGTCCTGCTTTAACGTGATCAATATCTGTGACAGACATGATATATTTCAGCTGAGGATGCGGGTTCTTGGCCATGTCCAGCTGTATGTTGGTGGCCTCATCATAGTCCCTGAAAAACATGCCCCAAGGCGCGTCAGTCAGACGGCCATAGAGTTCTCCGTTTATGAAATTGCCGATGCGGCCGAAGGTGTGCGCCAGAGGGATTCCCGCGGCCAACATGTCGCCCCATTCGAGAATGTCTATCTTTTTAATCCGTGCGTAGATTACCATGCCGGCAAGTGCACCCACGATACCGCCGTAAAAGTTCATACCCCTGTAGCCTGTAAAGTTCCAATGTTCGTCAAACGGGAGAATGAGAGTCCATGGCGCCTTTAAGATCGTTCCCCTGGCATCAAAAAAGACCATGTAAAAAACGCGGGCGCCTATCAAAAGCCCTACAATACCCCAGAAGAAAAAATTAATAACCTGATCCTTGTCCACGTTTAATTTGCTCTTCTTCAACTGGTACATGAACAGCAGGTATGCTGTTATGAATGCGAAAATATACATAAGTCCGTACCATTGGAAAAAGGGGATTCCTGGTATGATACCTGGTGTGAGCCATTCTGGATGATCTACAAAAAGCGGCATTTTTACCTCCTGTATTTATATAGGTGCCTTGTGCCTGGATAACTGCCCGGAAAACAGGTTCTTGCGGCACACCATGTTATACAGGAATACCTGTATAATGTCAAATTGAGGCGGGGGTTACCCAAAAGCATATGAGTTCCAGGAAGGGCATGGTTAGAACAATCACCGCCAAGTCAGGATTGTTCTCAATGCTGCTTTGCGTGCTGTTTGTATATATCGTGAAAGGCCTTTTTCAAAAGGTGATGTGACATTCCTATTTTTTCCGGCGTTGTGTTTCTGGGGCTGACGAAGGCCTTTGCCGCTTCCACTTCTGTATCCAGGATATGCTTGAACTGCTGTGAGATGGGTAAAGAAAACTTCCTGTAGATGTCCTGGATAACCTTTTTGGGGTCCTTGACCAGATCATCATAGTTGACAATCGACACTGAGCTTTTGGGAAGATCCTTGAAGACCT
>RPPD01000209.1 GCA_003818675.1 Spirochaetaceae bacterium | reverse complement strand
ATTCCCCATTGAACGAGGGAAAAATACAGTTCAGTCGCCAACCTGAAATCTTTCCACCGTGTTGCACTGGCCCCGACCACCATACGAATGCCTGATTCCGGGACCTTTTTGTTGAAAAGAAGTGCTGTATGCATCCAGACTGCCTCTTCCTGCATAAAGGAGAATGAAGGAACGGCCTCAAGCAGAACCACCTGTGCCCGCTTAAGAGCTGTTGCCTCATTTTCCAGGACAGTCATTATTTTTTGAAACGGCATCTTCTTTGCCATGCCTTCCTCAAGCCTCGGAAGAAGAAAGCGAGAAGGAATACCATCCTTTTCTATTGACGCAAAAAAGGAAGTGATTTCGGATTTTTCAGTCTCGATGAAGTTACTTTTGGATAGTATATCCTGGATGTTTTCCTGCGAAAATGCCGGAATGATGGAGAAAATAAAAAAGCATGTCAAAATCAAAACAATTTTCTTCACAGAACTCCTGAATGAAAATAAATTAATACAGGTATTTCAGGCCGCATGGCCTGAAATACCTTTCCAAAACCCGTGATCCCCGTAGCCGCCGCGGCTTCCCGCGACAGTTTGATCAGGGCTAATCAAACCTGGTTCACTGCCTTTTAATGGGCGCCCGCGGCACGACGGTTCCCGCTGCGTTCTCCCTCCCTCACCCTGTTGGTAAGGCGTTCCATAATTCTCTCCTGGTTTTCCTGAAGCCCTTCCGTGCAAAGCTGGTCCCTGATCCTGTCGCGGATAAGATCTCCCTTGCCGGTTGTGTTGTCTGCATTTGTCCTTGCTTTCAGGGCTTCACCAACTTCCCGGCTCACGCCGATAGCCGTGATGGTAATATTCCTTCGTGCAAATCCCAGCGCTTCCATTTCAATGCCCATCGCAGCCAGATTAAAGGCGAGCTGCACCCTATCCTGCGCCTGAAACGCAACCTGATTTTGCCGGCAATAGTGAAGTGCGAGCGCTACCATTTCCGGATCACCGTTTTCAACCCCATTCCAGCTCATCTCCTGTGCGGCGTACATGAATCCGCCGAGTTCTTCATTATTCCACCCAAGCACTTTCATTTCCCGCTGGAGACGATGGAGAAATCCATCTTCCTCGGCATGGATATTCGCTGAACCAAAGCCAAACATCAGAATTGTGCCCATAATAATTACCCCGATTTTCCTGCTCATAGCAACCTCCGAAAAAATCTTCTGTGGCGTCAAATCCCGAGCACGGAATTTTTTCCGCCGAATCCGTCGTCAACCTGCAGGGATGATCCAGGATCGGGGATCCAGAGATCCCCATTTATATTGAACTGATACCGGTATTCCTTGTTCCGCTGTAGAGGTATCTCCACCTCCCATACTCCGTCATTATTCGGGTCTGAAAGCACATGCGTTGCCGGGTCCCACCCGTTCCAGTCCCCCACAACCGAGACTTGCTGTGCACCGGGTGCCGTGAGCGTAAATCTGACCGTTATTGTGGTATTTTCCGGCTGGAAAAACAGCAGCGTAAACACCATTACTGTCAGGGCAGCTGCAATGCCGGCAAAAACAAGAACCGGCCCAAATGTACGCACTGACTGCGGTTTTTTACCCAGAATTGGGTGCAGTCTTGCGCTGATCCTGTCGGCCAGGGATTCATCAGGAATCTGCAGGCTGACCTGTCTGTTTTCAAGTGAATGCAATTGCGCAAGCGTAAAACTGCAATGTGTACATGATTCGGCATGGACAACAAGCTCTGCCGGCAGTTCGATTTTATTTTCCGAACACACCCACTCGCCATGAAGCCATGCGTTAAACTGCTGTTTCCATTCTTTGCAATTCATGATGCTCTCCTGTCACACTATACCCGGCTGGAACCTTTTGGTTTCACTTTTCCACGGAAATAATTTCTGCAAGCTCCTGTCTGGCCCTGTGATAAAACGTTTTTACAGTATTTTCCGGGATTCCCATAATCTCGGAAACATCCCTGACCGAATAATCCTCAATCGCCCTTAGTACAAAGACTTCCCGGTACTCGGGCCTGAGTAGCTGAAGACTGCCAAAGGCGGCCTTCTCGGCCTCAGCCATGGCCAATCCTTCACCCGGATCAGGGTAATTCATGTAGGACTGATTCTGAATGATCGCCTGGTGTTTTAATAGTTCCAGAGCCCGGTGCTTGAGCTTTTTTTTACGGTACAACGTCCTCAAGTGATTCAGGGCAATGGTATAAACCCAGGGAAGGAAGCGTTTTCCTATTCGAAATGAAGAAAGCGAGCGATAGACCTTCAGGAATATCTCCTGCACAGCCTCCTCGGCATCGTTTCTGTCACCAAGCATCCGGCTGCAAATGGAGTACAGGAGCGGTGTCAGATGTCTTACGATGACTTGAAATGCATCGCTATTTCCCCTAAGCGTTTCCTGTACAGCGGCCAAAACATGGGCATCTTTTTCTGCGAACAGGGAGGTTTTTCCATTTTTCGGGAGTTCACTCAATAGGAACGCCTTTCCGGATCAGTATTCTTATAATCTGTATACTCATTATACAGGAAAAGGTTTCAGAAAATCAAAGACAAGAAGCAATTTTACGAAAAGCTTGTTTTTTTCTCCAAAAGGTATAAAATTCCCCTATGGAGGTGTTCTGATGACTAAAAGACTTCTATTTATCGTTTTATTAATAGTTCTATTTACAGGAAGCCTGAATGCAGAGGAAGCTGCTCCTGCAGCTCCTGCAACAGGAGCAGAACCTGGTTTCACCTTCGCCTTTGGCTTTGCCCTGGGCTACTCCGCCTTCAGTGAAACCGAAACATACCAGAAACTTTCACTCCGCCCTGACTTCGGGTTTGGGAAATTCGGGATCGGTCTTGCAATGGACATAAACTACAGGTTTGTGGACAGCGAGCTTGAAGTCAGAAGCGAGGACTGGGTGCCGGATGACGAGCACTCCTTTTTTGACCTGTACCTCCCAATGTTCCGCTATATACGATATGGGAAAAAGCACGAGCCGATCTTCGTGAAAATCGGAGCGGTAGAGGACATGACCCTGGGAAACGGGTTTATAATGAACAACTATGCCAACACACTCTTCCTGCCTGAAACAAGAATATCCGGACTTGAGTTTGACATGGATGGCGCGCTGTTTGGCTTCCCGCTTCTGGGATTTGAAACAGTAGTCGGAAACCTCGCCGCGCTTGACGTTGTAGGCGCGCGCTTTTATGTCAGACCGCTTGTTTTCATAAAGGACCTCCCCATACTGCCAAATCTGCAGATTGGCGTCACCTATGCCATGGACCAGGATCCGTTCATGTATGTTTATGATGGCTGGGCTGCCACACAGGGAGTGGCTGATGCGGGCAGCGCTTACGCAGACGCATTCGGCATTGACCTCAAACTTCCGATTCTGACAGAAGCGCCCGTCACCTTTGCCCTCTAGGGCGATTTTGTCTGGGAAAACCAGGGAAAAGCCACAGGCGGCATGGCGGGATTCGGCGGAAAGCTTGTAGAAATTTTCACTTACAACATGCAATTGCGCTTTGTCGGTGACAACTTCATCCCTGTTTACTTTGACGCAACCTACGACATCTCGCGCGCGGTAAAATACCCGCTTGTGGACTCTGGCACCTCCCCTGGTTATATTGGCTGGTTTGCTTCGCTCGGGACCGAGATCGCAGGCCTGTTTGTGTTCCAGGTAAATGTTGACGGACCCTTTGGTGAGGTTGACCAGGCCAACCATGACAACTATCTCAACTATCCGCACCTTCGCGGCGTGCTTTCCCTCAAGGAAGGCCCTCTCGCTGGATTCTCCGCGGACTTGGTATATGACAAAACCCTTCTGGGGATCAGCGGTGATTTCTTGGGCGACCTCATTGATCCTGAAGGGGCAGTCACCACTGCCAAACTCAATTACCGCTTCGGACCCGCGATAATTTCACTTTTATATGAAATCAGGTATGTACCGGATGCGACTGGCGACCCGTGGCAGATCACCTCGGGGCTGGAGAGCGCGGTTGTCATTCCTTTTTGACTGGAGGAACGTTAAATGAGAAAGCTGCTTTTATTCTTTTTTCTGGCCTTGCTTTTTACAACAGGCATTCAGGCGTTTGCAGGGCTCCCCGTAATCGCCTTTTTTGAAAATGCAAGCGGAGGCCTCAAACTCGTGCTCCCGGATGGGAAGAATGTGACTGGTGCGGCACTTGATATCGGTTACGAGATCCCCATCGGCACCACGGTTATCACGGAAAGCCGCGACTTCATGGAGATAAAGCTCTCCAATGGAACCATCATCAAATTAAGCGAGAACACCAATTTCAAACTCAATGCCATCCAGGGAGAATCAGGCGCTGCCAAAAGCGAGTTTGAAATGCAGGTGGGCCGCTTCCGCACGGTTGCAGCCAGAGGCGCAAGCGGCGAGCAGTACCAGTTCCGCACACGCACTGCTGTCTGCGGCATACGCGGTACTGACACAGGTGCAGAGTCTCTGGTAGACCCTGAAACCAAAGGCTTCCTCCCCTCCAAGATCTTTGTCTTTGACGGAGAGGTCCTTGTGACCAAGTTGGACGAGGCAGGGAAAGCCATTGGAGATGTCGTTCTCAAGACAGGCCAGTGGGTAGACACTGCGGCCGCAGATTTCAAGGCACTCGTCATGTCCGATGCAGTGCGCAATGGTTTCAAGCGCGGACTTGATTTTATAAAACTCGATCCCACAAAGGTTCCAGGCCACACTGGCCCGCAGACTGCCTCGGATACATCCACAACACCGGGGACAACTCCTGCAACAGATACACAGACAGCACAAGCTGCAACAGAAGAGCCTGAATGGGTAAAATCCCTTCGTGAAATTATGGGTATGGAAATAGGCACTGTTACAATAGGTGAACAAACATACGCCAAGGCGGTTTTGGCACCTGTATTCACGTTTGACAAACTCAAACTCGCACTTTATCTGCCAATCATCTACCAGACCAATATGTTTGATGCCGCTGACTGGTACAAGCCAAACGGCAACTGGGAATGGTCCTTTGGCACAGATGAAAGTTTCGGAGACGACTGGGTTGCCAGGT
>RPPD01000208.1 GCA_003818675.1 Spirochaetaceae bacterium | reverse complement strand
CAAAACCGAAATAAGGCCAAATCCCATGATTGCAAAGAATCTGTACATTATTCTCGACCAGCTTGAGGAGTACAAGAACCTCTTTGACCGCGTGAAAAAGGACGCACCTTTTACCGTGGATTTCATCTCCTATACAGAGTTCAGAAGCGAGGACTTCAAGGCAAAACTCAAGGAATTTGACCTGGGCAATCTCTTTATTGCCTGTGCTGGTGATCTGTATGAAAAAGACCGGAAAGAAATCCATGAGCACATGCGCACCGTCTACAACCACTTGTTTACCAACATATTGGCACTCCTTCCCTCCATGGATTTTATAAAAGACGATGACATTATCCTCGGGAAAAAACATTGTTTTTACATTCAAAAAAATCTTAATGTAGAGGTACTTTCCCATAACTTCATTCTATATGTCTTTAAACTCTTCAACGAGTGTGTCCTTTCCTCGCGTCTCCTGGATTACATAACTCATTCGTTTGACCACATCGTCACTTCGGAACTCCTCAGGAAAAAGAAGGATGAGATAGAGCTTTTAAACCAGGAGCTGGAGTGGAAGAACAAGACTGACAGCCTCACCAGCCTTTACAACAGGCAGGCGATGTTTGAATTTCTTGAGAAGGAATCAAAGCGGACGGTCAGGGACCTCTGGAGAATATCGACGGTGATCCAGGAAGAGGGGAATCCTCAAATCCTGAACCTCAAGCAGAAATATGATAACGAGCCCATCGGAGAAATACTGGATCATATCGGTGTTTTTTCCGTGATGATGATAGATGTAGACAACTTCAAGACAATCAATGACACCTATGGACACCTGGTGGGTGACGAGGTGCTCAAAGCCATTGGCGAACTCCTGCGGGATAACTCTATTTTCCGCGAGTCAGACGTTCTGGGAAGGTTCGGAGGCGAGGAGTTCATAGGCATTTTCCCGTCCACAAACGTGAATAATGCATTGGGTCCGGCACTCAGATTTACAAAAGCACTTAAGGAAAGGCGCTTCCGCGGTCCGGCAGGCGAGGAGTTTGGCGTTTCAGTATCAATTGGAGTCTCGGAGTTTCATCCGGATGACCAGTCCAAGGAAGAGGTTATACATCGAGCGGACAAAGCGCTCTACTGGGTCAAGGAACATGGTCGCGACCAGATAGCAATTTATGAAAAACTTTATTGATTAGTACAGTGACCTGAAAATGCTTTTTTTACCGCTTCCTGCACATTTGATACACCTTCATATTTTAGTTCACGGCTTGCAACCTGGGTGCCTGCCAGAGGACCCACCATCAGGGAAAAGCCCAGTTCCCTTGCTGTTTTTATCCGCTTTTCCAGATGCCTGACATTCCTGATTTCACCTGCAAGGCTCACCTCTCCTGTAACAGCCGCATGTGATGGAAATGCCACCCCGGTTCGCGCTGAAAAGAGCGAAAGCACGAGCGGCAGTTCTATTCCCACTTCTCGTATGGACAGTCCGCCAGCCACATTTACATACATGTCATAACTGTTAAAATCAAGTGAGCAATGTTTTTCCAGCACTGCCTGCGCTTTCCAGACAACGCGTGCGTCAATACGATCCGAGTAGACGCGTGAAGTACCGCCCCTGACAGGTACAACCAGGCTTTGTATTTCAAGAAGAATCACGCGTGAGCCCTCGTATATTGGTGCAACCACAATCCCTGCAGGAAGATCTGATTGCCGCTTTTCAAGGAAAAGGGATTCAGTGTCATCTGGCTGCACCAATCCGTTCTCTTCCATGCGGAATATTCCTATTTCATCAACAGAACCGAAGCGATTCTTGGAAGAGCGCAGGAAACGCAGGTCCTGGTCTGCCTGTTCAAACTGGAGCACTGTGTCCACCATGTGTTCAATTACCTTTGGACCGGCGATCAGGCCCTCTTTTGTAACATGCCCAACAAGAAACAGCGCTGTGTTGTGAAGCTTTGTCCAGTCAATGAGCTCCTGTGCGCAGAATTTCATTTGATTCACTGTTCCCGCGACCATGCCGAGTTCTGATTTTTTAAGAGTCTGTATGGAATCCACAATCACAATAGAAGGCTTCATTGTATCAAGCGCAGTAATGACGGAATCCACATCCGTTTCAGCAAGAATTTCAATCTGGGTGCTTTGTGTGCCTGTACGCCTGGCGCGCATGGCGATTTGTTCAGGTGATTCCTCGCCAGTGACATAGAGCACGCGGCCTTTTGTATCTGCGTGTGAAGCGATCATGAGCATGAGTGTGGATTTGCCGATGCCCGGCTCGCCCGCCACAAGCACGCTCGCGCCGCGCATAATACCTGCTGACCCGGGTTCGCCACCTCCGCCACCTCCGCCACCCAGGACACGATTAAGTTCCTGTATGCCAGAGTCCATGCGTAAAGCCTGCGTTGATTCTATTTTGTGCAAGGGAATTGCGACTGGAACTGATCTGCCATGAGCATTACCGGTCCTTGCCGCAGTTACGTTCTTTTTTAAGCGGTTTGTGGATTCTACAAATGTATTCCAGTTGCTGCAATCAGGACAGCGTCCGAGCCATTTTGGCTCTGTATGTCCGCACTCGCTGCAGGTGTATATTGTTTTATCTGCCATCGTCATAGAGTATAGGGACAATAATGAAAACCTTGCAAGGCCGCCCGTTTATGATATGATTGTAATATGGCTTACGAGATCCTTTCCATAGGTGATCCTGATTTGTGTCCTGACCTGGTGTCTCTTGCATTGTCACGAGACCTGGACTGTAATCCCAGGGCAAGGCGGGTGACATCAATGCCTGAGGTCGAGGAGGTTCTTATTGCAACTCCGGTGTGCCTTGTGGTTGCCGATATGGCGATTCCCGGAGTTTTTGATTATCTATCGGGCATGAAACAGGACGAGGTTTTCAGGCATGTGCCCGTCATAATGGTGGTAGACAACACAGACATGGAAACCCGGACACGCGCTTATCAGGCAGGAATAAACAATGTCGTAAAGCGCGATGAACTGTCATCGCTTCTCCCAATTCTTGCCAGACCCCTTGTCACAACTTTTTTCTATAATGAAGACCAACAGAAACAGATCGGTGAACTGCAGGAAGCGGCAATACATGACTTCATTCTGGTGGATCTCATCAAAGACTACATTCCCAAGACCATATGGGACATCGCCAAAGCCTACGCACATCTGCAGAAGATTGCCATCCCGGAGGAGGAAACAGAATTGACCCTGGTCTTTGCAGATATCAAGGGTTTTTCAACAATTGCCCAGCATATGAAACCCCGCGATGTGATCGAAACGCTGAATGCAGTTTTCAGCATTGCTTCCAAAATAATCTATGAGTCTTGTGGGGACATAGACAAGTTCATAGGCGACGCATTCTTTGCAGTGTACAAGGATGCATCTGCCGCTGTGATGAGCATGGTGCGCCTCCAGCGGGAACTTGCGGACATGAATGACAAAAGGGCTGCTTCCGGCCTTCCTGTCGTGCAATTCAGGATCGGGATACACACTGGCACGGTAATCCGGGGAAACGTGGGCGGGAACCATCGCTTTGACAACACATTGATCGGTGATACCGTCAACATAGCGAGCAGGCTTGAGACCATAGCATCAGCTGGCGGTATCATGGTTTCAGACTTCACGCTCAGGCGTGCGGGCATCAGGATTCCTGAGAAATTCATGCGACGGGAACGCCTGCGCGGCCGTGATGTTGAAGATACAGTCTATGAGGTGTTTGAACATTTGAGCCGCATACAGACAGGTTGATTGCATCGGCTTCAAAATTGGCCATTCGTCAGAAAATATATATATCATCAGGTCGTGATTGGTCACTAATTATCAAAATTTAGGTAAAAGTCCAACATAAAATAAATATTATAAACATATCTTGTTAATGATAAAAAACCTTAAAGAGGAGGATTTTTATGAAAGGACTTGGAAAATTCTTATTGTTTTTTTCTATCGTTCTGCTCTCTGTCAGCGTATTTCATTCATGCGGGCAAGCACCTACAGAAGAAATTACAATGACTATTTGTTACTGGGGCAGCCCTGCTGAGGATACAGCAATTGAGGCTGCATTGGATGCATTTGAAAAAGCGAATTCCGGGATCAAGGCAGTGCCCATGTATATCCCCGGAGATATTTCAGGCGTGGAATACGCTTCCAAAATGAGAGCTTTGGCCCAGGCCAACCAATTGCCGGATTGAGGTTCTTCAAAAACTGTCTGATTTGATCAACAAAGAGCATGTAATGCCCTGTACGGATCCTTCCACAACGGCCGGAGCGGGCGTTTCTCCTCCTACCATGCTGGCAAACGGCCAGTTGGGATTTTATTTTACAGGACAGTGGGAGCTTCTGGATCTCGCAAAGATGAACTTTCCGCTTGGTGTCGGGGCCCTTCCGATATTCAAGAAGCCGGCACAGATGTATATCAGTGGTGCGAAGGAGTCGTTGTTGATTCCATGAAGATCGCCCAGGTTGACAGGTCAGCCCCTGTAAAGAATTTTTTACAAATGTGGAATGAAGCTGTTGCGCCGCAACTGGAAAAGGTCTGGAACGGGACCCTGTCAGCCGAGCAGGCCATGAAAAATGCAAGAGTGATTGTGGATAAACAAAAATTTCTCGTAGGAACATGGTGGTAATTGGATAAAACATATAGTGATAATCCTGGAGTTTGGCTTTTATCAGGCAAACTCCAGGTTATTTATTTCAAAGGATGGGAGTGATGAGACTATCGGGAAAACCCATTTCTCCGGAACTTGGTGTAATCTCCAAAATAAAAAAGGATTTCTGACCAGGCACCATAATTTTTGGGGATGGATCCTTATCACTCCTTTGACTTTAGGCTTGATATTGTGGGTTGCCTTTCCAATGGGACTGAGCCTGATTGTCAGTTTCACCAAATGGAATATGCTCGCACCTCCCGAGTTTATTGGATTCGAAAATTATACCCAGATGTTTTCGAATGATCCGGTGTTCTGGCAATCAGTTTTGGTGACAGTGTATTATACCCTTACAGGAGTGACTCTCCAGATTGTGCTGGCATTTATACTGGCAATTCTGTTAAAT
>RPPD01000207.1 GCA_003818675.1 Spirochaetaceae bacterium | reverse complement strand
CGCCCCATTTATCCGCAGTATGGCGGATCACTGAATAGGCGATATTTGCGGATTCCTGCATGATCTCGCCCATCTGGCCTGTGAGCTTGAAGCCCTCCTTGCCTGGATTGGCTATGGCCTCTATGGTGAGGGTGGCGCCGCCCAGTTCTGTCCAGGCCAGGCCTGTGACCATGCCGGGCTTGTTGATTACAAGAGCGTCATCATCCCTGAATATGGGCTGGCCCAGATAATCCACGAGCCCGGAAGCCTCTATTATTACGGGAAAGGCCATTTTTTCCAGGATGCTTTTCTTTGCGATCTTGCGGTGAATTTTATCCAGCGCTTTTTCATAATTTCGCAAGCCCGCCTCGCGCGCGTAGAGTTCCGCGATGGCCAGAAGAGTGGCCTGCGGATACTTTACCTGGTTTTTCTTCAGACCGTGTCTGTCAAGGGACTTGGGGATGAGGTATTTCTTCGCGATCTCAAGCTTCTCCTGATTGATGTAGCCGGAGAGGCGGATCACCTCCATTCTGTCAAGAAGCGGGCGCGGTACTGTGTCAAGCGTATTCGCAGTGGTAATAAAGAATATGTTGGAAATATCAAATGGCATGTCCAGGTAATGGTCCCTGAAGGCCACGTTCTGTTCTGGATCCAGCACTTCAAGGAGCGCCGAAGAGGGATCCCCCTGATAGCTCACGCCCAGTTTGTCTATTTCATCTATCATGAAAACAGGGTCTTTGGTTTTTACATACTTTAGACCCTGTATGATCTTGCCCGGCATGGCTCCGACATATGTGCGGCGGTGGCCCTTGATCTCTGCCTCGTCGCGCATGCCTCCAACCGAAAAGCGGAAAAACTTTTTTGACAGTGCAGAGGCTATGGACTTGCCGACAGAGGTTTTTCCCACACCGGGAGGTCCAACAAGACATATTATGGAGCCCTTGGTGTCATTCTTCAGTTTGCGCACCGCAAGATATTCAAGTATGCGTTCCTTTACATCGGACAGGCCGTAGTGGTCAGCTTCCAGGATTCCCCGCGCTTTTTCCATGTTGATATCTGTAGCCGGAAATGTTTTCCACGGGAGTGTCACAATTGTATCCAGGTAATTGCGTGTGACCGTAAATTCGCTGGAATTGGAATCCATGAGCCCGAACTTTTCAAGCTCGTTGTCCACCTGTTCCTTCATATCGCCTTCAAATCCTATGGCGTCTACTGCAGCTTTGAGTCTTCTGTATTCGTTTGACTTGGCATCCACGTCCATGCCGAGTTCCTGCTTGATGGCCTTGAGTTCCTCGCGCAGAAAATACTCCCGCTGGCTCTTGGTAATCTTGTCATTTATCTGGTTTTGAATTTTTTTCTGGATCTTCAGGAGCTCCTGCTCTTTTTTGATGAAGACCAGGACTTGTTCCATTCTGCGCCGGACATCCGTTGTCTCAAGCACATGCTGCTGCTCGTACCTGTCTATATTGAGTATGGAGGTGATAAAGTCCGCTATTTTGCCGGGGTGGTCTATGTTGACCATATTCAGTCGCATCTCCTCGGAGAAAAGCGGGTTGTTCTCCGATATCTGCTTCATCTCGCTTAAAAGCGAGCGAGTGAGCGCTTTGACTTCGTCCGATGTAAAATTATCATCATCAAGATAGGTCACTGCCACGGTGATGGGGTATTCGGCCTTCAGGATTTTCCTGATCTTGAAGCGTTTGAGTGTTGAGATGAATATATTTACTCCGCCATCAGGGAGATTGATCTTTTTGATGATCTTGGCCACTGTGCCGATTTTAAAGAGATCTATTGCAGTGGGATTTTCTGTTTCGTCTTTCCTGGTCAAAAGCAGACCGATGAAACCATCAGTGGTCAGCGCCTGCTCCACTATCGCCACATCCAGCTCGCTTCCCAACATCACGGGCGTAAAGATTCCCGGGAAAATGGGTTTTCCATGCAATGGAATTACGGCCAGTTTGTGTGGCAGTATTTGATCCGCGGGTATCAGATCTTTTCCGTTCATTTAAACTCCGTTCCCCTAAAAAAGTAGTCCCAGAAACCGCATTCGTCAAGCGTTTTTTGTCTGGACAACAATGCAACAATTGAGTAATCTAAAATTAAGATGAATATATGGAAGAGAGCAGCTCAATGGGCAGGGCTTTTTTGCCGCAGGGTCAAAGGGCTTTCATTTTTGGGGCGTCTTTGCAACAGACTTGTAATCCTGGGAACTGGCGCACTTGTAAGAATTGAGAGTACCTCACCAGCCAGCGTGCTTCCAAAACGGGTACTTTTTGCGGCAAACCATTCCTCGGCAGCGGACGGTTTTCTCATCCCTTGCTTTCTCATGAGCTGGTCTGGTCATGTAATCAGTTTTTTCATCCACTGGATGTACAAATATATACCTTTCGTGGGCTGGATAATGGGCTTGATAGATCCTGTATGGGTCTATAATCGCGGGACAAAGTTCAAGTGGATCGCTGTATACAAGAAAACTGAACGCGACAACCCTGTTGAAGAGGCCATGAAAAAAATGGAACGCGGCAATTCAATCGGGATATTTCCAGAGGGTACACGCAACAAGGATCCGGAAAAACTCCTTCGCGGAAGGCTTGGGACCGGGGAACTGGTCCTGGCAACTGGTGTGGAGGTCGTGCCTGTTGGAATTGACTTTCCGGCAAGGATCAAAAATGGAAAAATCCCGAGGCTGGGCAGAACAGTCATTCGCATTGGCGCACCGATTTCTTTTGAGGCCGAGGCGCGGGAACGGGAACGCCTGCTGTCAGATACTTCGCTTCCGGAACGCGAGCGCAGGATGAAACTGATCGAGCTTTTTGGCCGGGTCACCAACCAGGTGATGCAGGCCATTTCAACGCTCTGCGGCAGACGCTACGAGTATACATAAAGTGGTTTCTTTACCTGAAACCTTTTTACACACCATTCCTCAAGATTGCACCCTTGGCCGCAGATTCCACGAGCGACGCATAGCGTGCAAACCATCCCTTGGTGAACTTGGGAGCCGGTTTTTTCCACGCGGCCTTGCGCTTTGCCATCCAGGCTTCATCAACCAGCAGGTTGAGCTTGCGGGCAGGAATGTCAATTTCTATTGTGTCCCAGTCCTTGACAAAAGAAATGGGCCCGCCGTCAAAGCTTTCCGGAGAAATGTGCCCGATGCATAGGTTTGAAGTGAGCGAGAGCGATTCTCTCATGCCGGGTCCGCCCTTGGGGCCTTTATTCCTGATGACGATCAAGCCCGTATGAAAAAAGTATGCTTGATTTAATTATTATCAGAAGAATAATAATCGGTTTTTGAGAAAAAATTGCGAATTGATAATGTTTTTATTGTCGAGACAAGATGTTTGCAGTATATTTATTTTTAATAAATTTCACATTCTATATAAGGAGGGAATTTGTGAGAAAGATTATTGTAATTGCAATTTCTGTTCTTGCCCTTGCAGCATTTGTTGCATGCGGTAACAAGGCACAGGGCGGTGGAGCAGCAGCGGCTGCTGATGCTGGAAAGGATTTGATCACATTGAAGAACGCCACAGGCGAGGATATCTACGAAATGATGATCTCTCCGGTATCCATGGAGGATTCCTGGGAAAAAGCCAATATTCTGGAAGGAAATATTCTTAAGAATGGCGCGAGTACGACCATCCCCAGAGGCGTTTTTACCAAGAATGAAAAGTATGACCTCACCTGGACAAGTGTCGGAAAAGAGCTTGACTATTTCCAGTGGGAAGTTGATGTAAAGAACATTGGTACAATCACAGTGACCAAGGAAGACCTTGACGATCAGCAATAACCTGTTGATTGTGAGTTAATAATGGCGGCGTATTTATGCGCCGCTTTTTTTTGGGATTATATTTTATTAAGCACGGTAAAGCCATTGCAGTGGCTGTAATGGGTGATCTCAAAGCCGTCAAGCTTTTCAGAAAAATCCTGTGTTTCGTCAAATTGCGTTTTGAAGTGTTCTTCAATGGCCCGGATTACACCGCGGTGGTTGTTCCATACCGCGCCCATGCTCCCGTCTCTGCGTTTGAAAAAGGTTCTGAGATTTGTATCATGAAAGATAACTGTTGCTTTTTCACCAAGCAGGGGAAACCAGTTATTGATTTCTGAAACAGTGTGTTCGTAGCGATGGCTTGTATCAATATAGAGGACATCAACGCCTGTCTTTACCAATACACGTTCTATTTCCTGCTGTTCCATTGCTGAAAGAATACCAGATTCCGGGCTGCCCCTGAATGAATGGAAGAAATTATGGACAACAGCGCGAAGGAAACGGAAGAACCACATGAATATCCTTTCTGAAATGCCTGAACCTGTATATACCATGTAAAATGACATGTCAACTCCGTGGTGGGCGGCATTTGATTATACCGGTTACACAAAAAAGGAAAATCTGATAGATTTGCACCAGGAGAAAAAAATGCAGAAAAGAAAAATTAAACCCACACCTTGGTTATATCCGGAACCTGCGGTCTTGGTTGGAACGATTGTAGACAACAAGCCAAACTTTATTACAATAGGATACACGGGAATTGTTGCCGCATCCCCGCCTATGATAGCAATAGGGATACGGCCACATCGGTATTCCCTGAAGGGGATAAGGGAACATGGCTGGTTTTCTGTAAACATTCCCCCAGTTTCATTGATGGAGAAGACAGATTATATAGGAGTGTATTCTGGAAATGAAATTGACAAGTCAAAGATATTTTCCGTATACTACGGGGAAAACAGCAAGGCGCCTTTTATTGAAGAATGTGCGCTTTCACATGCCTGTCAAGTTGTAACGACAGTGGAGCTTGGAAGCCATGTACTTGTAGTAGGAGAGATTAAGGAAACACTAATAAACGAGGACTGCATAACCCAAGATATCCCTATTCCTGAAAAAATTGACCCGCTCATCTATTCAGGCGGTGTGAGAACCTATCACAGGCTGGGAGACGTGGTAGGAAAGGCTTTTGAAAAACATGAAAAATGACAGGAAAGAACTGGCATATTTTACACGCAGACTCTGTGAACGAGGCCTTACGACAAGTCTTGGCGGCAACTTGAGTCTCCGATGTAAAGACGGTAATTTTATTGTCACAGCTTCCGG
>RPPD01000206.1 GCA_003818675.1 Spirochaetaceae bacterium | reverse complement strand
CGCCCCTCCGGTTTCGGGGTTGAACGCCCTGATCTTGCCTTGATGCATTTCCACTATCCTGCGGCAGATACTGAGTCCGAGACCGAATCCTCGCGCCATTTTACCAACAGATCCCGATTTAGATTCCGCGGCAGGATCTCCAGCCCGGCCTGGAGAAATGTCTTCCTGGAAAAAGCGGGTGAACAAGCGCGACAAGGTCGCAGCGGGTATGGAGGGTCCGTTATTCATAATCACGAAACAACGGATTCCCGCATCGCCTGTTACTTCCGGATACAACTCGATACTGATCCGGCCTTTATATGGAGTGTATTTATACGCATTGTCAAGAATGTTGATAATCGCCTGTTTGAAGCGAAAGACGTCGACTTCCATAATAAACAAATCATGTACAAAAGCCGGAAGACGGGGCACGAGCGCATTTTCCGCCTGATATTCCTCGACACGGTTATTCTGGAAGAAACGGTATATGAAATGAATGGATTTTTCTTCCCATAATGGCGCAAGTTCTCCAATGATTTCTTCCAGCAATTTCAAAAAATCGCACGAACTGTACCGCAGGTGTTCAGTATGAGCATCAAGTTTTGCCAACATCAGCATGGTATTCACCAAAGCCGTGATGCGGTCGATTTCAGCCAGGTTGCTTTCAAGAACGGCCTGATACTCCTCAGCTGAACGGGCCGTTTGTAGGGCCACTTCGACCGTACCACGCATCGACGTCAGTGGAGTGCGCAACTGGTGGGACAGGTCGCTCACCAGCTGCTTCTGGAAAAAGTACGCATTCTCGATGCGGTCCAAAGTATGGTTGAAGTTAATTGCAAGTTCGCCTAATTCCTCATTTCCCTCCAGCAATTCCAGGTGTGAACTGGGGTTTCTCCCGGGACCTTGATTCTTTTCCGCGCTCATGATTCGTTCTGGACTCAAAATACGGGTAACCATAGATTCCAGTTCATTCCGATAAGTATTCATCACGTCGTTGTAAGCCTTGACCTTCAACAGGGACCGGATTCGTGCTAAAAGCTCAATTTTATCAATAGGCTTTGAAATAAAATCATCACAACCGGCTTCAATTCCCTTAACCCGATTTTCCGTTTCCCGTAATGCGGTAACTATGATTATCGGAAGCTGACGAAGTGCAATATTTTGCCTTATTCTGCGGATAACTTCAAAACCATCCATGCCAGGCATCATCACGTCCAGCAGAATCAGATCGATTTGATTAGCGGAAAGTTTTTCCAGCGCTTCTTCACCGCTTGCCGCCGTGAGAATTTCATAACCCTGCGGGACAAGATATGCTTCGAGAAGTTCAATATTTGGGGACTGGTCATCAACAACCAATATTACCGGTTTATTTTCCATCCTTTGCTCATTCCTTCGAATCATGAATCTTCGCGCTCAGGATGAAACCCTTGCCGCGGATCGTGTGGATCAATTTGGTTTCTGACTTGGTATCGACCTTCTTCCTTAAATAGTTGATGAAGACATCGATGATGTTTGTATAGGTGTTGGTGTCGCACTCCCAGACCGATTTGGAAATCATTTCGCGGGTCACGAGCCGGTCATGATGACGGGCCAGGTATTCCAGAAGCCGATATTCTTTTTTAGAAAGATCAATTACTTCATTGCCGCGGCGGACCATCCTGGTGTTGGGCTCTATGGTCAAATCCGCAATTGCTATAGTCGACCGGGGATACCCTTGAGTTTTCCGGATCAAGGCGCGCAAACGCGCCAGAAGTTCCTGATATTCGAATGGTTTGGTCAGGTAGTCGTCCGCGCCGGCGGAAAATGCGTTCACCTTGTCGGCCAGGGCGTCCTTTGCGGTCAGGATCATTATAGGGGCGATGATCCCGTCATCACGTAAATGCCGGCATAATTCTATGCCATCCGTATCAGGGAGCATGATGTCTATAATATAAGCGGAAAAGGAGTCAGTTTGTGCCTTCGAACTCGCTGTTGCGCCATTCGGGGCGACTGTTACTGAGAAACCGTCTTCCGTCAAACCGGCCTGGAGAAAATCGGAAATTTTTGTTTCATCCTCGACGATCAACACCTTCATACACGCTCCTCGCATTAATTATGCTAATAAAGGATGAAATAATCAAGAATAATTTAATTAAAATTAAGCTTGCTTTTTAATTAAATATAGTCTATATTATTAATAAGAGGTACAAAATGAAAACATTTAAAAGAAAAGTCTTGGGCGGAATGGGAATGCTTTTAATAGCATCCTTAGTGGCAAATTGCGGAATGCCTATGGGATCGAACTCTGATCAGAGTGCGGTCGGGCAGCGGAATCTGGAGATACCGAACCTTGGTTTGGCAGCTTCTTTCGCAGTATTCGGCGGTGGAGCTGGTATC
Source organism: Spirochaetaceae bacterium (assembly GCA_003818675.1). The sequence goes on along the minus strand of RPPD01000206.1, from coordinate 2,726 downwards.
ACTAATCAGGGGACCATGACTGTGATTGCAGGAAACATGGGAACAACCGGCGCTTCAACAATGATCACCGGATTTCACAGTTCAGACTTCAATTATGCGGAAACGCCCCTGAATGTCGGTGCGGTAGACGGTACTGTTTACACAGATGCCCCGCAGGGAACTACAGCTGATTTCGAATATGCAACTTCGACTGCATCTGATGCGTTGACTGCTTTCAACAATCTGGCTTCATTGCCCGATGGTTTTGATCCGGGTGCGGGTCAGCTGGGAGGGCTTACATTGGCCCCTGGTGTGTACAAGTCGGCTTCAGGTGCATTTCTGATCACAGGATCGGATCTGACTCTTGATGCACAGGGAAACGCGGACGCTGTGTGGGTTTTCCAGATGGCAAGCTCGCTCACAGTGGGAACCCCGACAGCCCCGTCGAGCGTTATTCTCGTCAACAACGCCCAGGCTTCCAATGTCTATTGGCAAGTGGGCAGCGCGGCGACAATCAACGGAGCCGGCGGCGGCACCATGGTTGGAACTATAATTGCCAGCGCGGGAATGACTTTTTCTACTGCTGGAAACTTGACTGTAACGACGCTTAACGGCAGGGCTTTGGCTCTGTTCGCATCGATTACCATGGTGAACACTGTAATTAACGCCAGCGGCGTACCAGTTGTGACACCACCGGTCGAACCGCCCGTGTCCCCTATTACCGTAACTGGTAGTACTGCGGCAGATGTGGTTGCGGTATCCGGCGACGGCTTTATCAACGTCCTGAATAATGGCGGCCTGGTTACGGTTACTGAAACCGGAACCGGTACGATCAACATTGTCAATAACGGTGGAGTGCTTACCGCGACAAACACGGGAAATGGTGTGATGACTATCAACAACACCGCTACTGGCGTTGTAACGGTTACCAACACTGGTAATGGTCGCATTACTGTGAATGCAACAGGTGCGGATGCGGTTACTATCACCCACACTGGTGATGAGGATGTTACCTACTGAAAAACAGAGGAACAGTTACCATGAGGTTTTCGGGCCGTCTTCGGACGGCCTTTTTTTTGCGCTGTGGAATCGGACCGGGCGATCAGGACAAGCTGATCTTGCGTATGATACGGATGTAGTGGAAACTTGCCTCGTCGTCTGGAAGTTCGGCAATGACAGAATTGAAGAATTCCAGGGCTTGTTTGTACTTCTCGGCGTAGAACGCATTGAGCCCGCGCTCGAACGCCGCTTTGATTGAATCCTTTTTCTTTTTTAACAATTCCAGATCCCCATCATATAATTCGAAAATGGAGACCTCTTCGCGCCGGCCCTTGACGCCGACTTTTCCGATAAAACGGATGTGATATGCGCTGGTATCATCAAGGCCGAGAAGAATGCGTTCGCTCACGGCGATGCCGATTCCAAATTGCTTTGAAATGCTTTCGATTCTGCTCGCCGTATTTACAGTATCAGAAATCACCGTGCCATCCATGCGTTCAAGCTCTCCGATAGTGCCGAGCATGAGACGACCCTCATGCAGACCTATGCCGATCCTGATCGGGGGAGCGCCGGTCTGCGCGCGCTGGGCATTGAAATCGTTAAGCAGGCTGTGCATTTCGATGGCGCAGCGGACCGCTTCTTCCGGGGCAGCCGGGAAGAGCGCCATGATGCCGTCTCCGATGTACTTGTCGATAAATCCGCCGTGCTTCCTGACGGGAGGCCCGAGCCTTGCCAGGCACTGGTTGATGAATGTAAATGTCTCTTCCGGTGACATCTTTTCCGAAAGAGCGGAGAATTCCCTGATATCCGCGAACATGACGACCATGTTCATTGCAGTATGATCCCCCAGTTTGACTTCCTCGATGGAAGACTTTCCGAGCTGTTGCAAGAATTGCTCGGGGACAAAGCGCCGCATCGCCTTGTTGTTTTCGGTCAGGGCAATTGTCAATTGATTCAGTTCCTCGGTCCTCCTGGTTACCTCAGACTCCAGTTCATTCCGGTAATTACTCATCAAATCGTTGTATGCCTTGACCTTGAGCAAAGACCGGACCCTGGCCAACAGCTCCAGCTTGTCAACCTGCTTTTAAATAAAATCATCACAACCGGCTTCAATTCCCTTTACCCGATCCTGTGTTTCCCGCAATGCTGTGACCAGGATTATCGGAAGCAGTCGGTGGGTGTTATCCTGCCTGACCCTGCGGATAACTTCAAGACCATCCAGTCCGGGCATCATCACGTCCAGAAGCATCAAATCGATTTGATTGCCGTCAAGTTTTTTCAGCGCATCTTCACCGCTTGCCGCTGAGATTATTCCATAACCCTGAGGAACAAGATGTGCTTCGAGAAGTTCAATGTTCCGGGGCTGGTCGTCAACAACCAGGATTACTGATTTGTCTTTCATTCTTCATTTCTCACTTGATAAAGTGACTGATTTCCTTTGAAAAAGTGCGTGTATTTATCGGCTTGCCTATAAATCCGCTGTTCGGTATGTCTTTTATCTCTTCCCTGCCTTCCGTCATTACGGAAGCAGTCACAAAAACAATGGGAATATCGCGAGTCTCTTTGTATTGACGCAATATTCTGGCGGCCTCGGAGCCGCGCATATCCGGAAGCCTCACATCCATTATTATAATATCCGGTTTTTCTTTCCTGGCGATGGCAATTCCGCTGGAAGCATTTTCAGCTTCAAATACTTCGAAGCCGGCGACCTCCAAAAGGTCTTTTTCCAGCAGCAGATTGTTTTCATT
>RPPD01000205.1 GCA_003818675.1 Spirochaetaceae bacterium | reverse complement strand
TTGATATTCCCAACAGTGCATTTTCACGCTGAGGATTGTTGTATGAAAGGTTCTTTTTCCAGTATCGCATGGCATTGTTATAATCCTTGCGCAGGAAATAAATATTTGCGATTGTGTCATTGAGAACCGGGTCATTTTCCTGATACGCCGCCAAAAAGCGGTTTAAAGCCTCATCATATTGTTTGCGTTGAAAAAGGCCATATGCCTGGTCAAGTTCTTCTGTCCTGTTTAAACCCTGGTTCCGTGTTCCCTGCTCCATGATCCTGGCAAACTCCTCATCCTCTACAACAGCTACCTCTATCATCTCCTTTTTCAGGCTGCCCGTTAAAGGATCCTGAAACTGGAAAGGCAACAAAAACCTGCCTGTTGATTTGCCCCTGAGCCTGAAAATACTTTTTCCCCCATCCGTGCTGTTTGAGATGTATTCCAGGCCGTCTTCCTTCTTTGGAGCTTCAAGAAGAATCCACCCCCTGCCATCAAGGGAAATCTCCACGACATCCCCCTTTCTTGCCCAGACTGTCTTAAGGATTCCAGGCTGGCCTTCAGCTTCAAGTGAAGCAGTTACTGCGGTTTCTTCCGCAGCAGTCCGCGTCTGAGGAATAGCAGTTGCGCTCCGGGCTGTAACAACCGGTTGACGGGGAGTCTGCTCTGTACTTGCCCTATTTGTTAAAGGCGCTGGCGTCACGACAGTCTGTGTCCTGGTATTTCTCGCTGCCAGTTCCCGTGCAGCAATTACCAGATTGTTGACTGTATTCATGGTGGTTTTTAACGACAGGATCACTTTTTCAGACATGCTTGCAAGATCTTTTCTGCACTTGACAAGCATGGATGCATCAGGCTCATGCGCCTCGCCTGCATTTTCTGGAGAAAAAACACTCAAATCCGATGGAAGCTTTTTTTCAAGCGCTGTAAATGCCTCAGGAATGTCTGTGAAAGACCTCGCCGAAGAAGGCTGTGATGCGCAAGCTGCAGATAGAATGATTACAATGACGCAAATGATGGAAACTTTATTCATATCCCCCTCCCGAGACAGAACAAATTATGACTAAATAATAAACTATTTTGAAAATAAGTTCAATCAGGGTTTTTACTACAAATCTTGATGTTTTATGCTGAAATATCTCATGGAATGCTTTCCAGGAGCTCTTCTGCCGCGCGCCTGTTTTTTTCTGAAAGTGATTTTAGGCCTATTTCTGCAGGATCAGCCCAGAAGCGGTCTATGAGAATTTTGTCCCATCTTGTAAGCCTGACGCGGGACAGTCGATACGACGGATCAGTCACAGTGTTCTCAGGCTCAGGAATAATGAATGAATACAGGGGGACAGGCTTTTTCAGTTCTCCAGGCTTTTCCGCAAGTACCGGTTCTGCTTTTTTGTCTTCATCCGGAGAGCCTGCTTTTTGGGGTGACGATACAATGAGTATGATTATTGCCAGGACAACAATAGCTCCGGCCGCAATCCCGCCTATCTTGATTGCCCTGAAAAACCACTTCTTTTCTTTTTCATTAAAAAAGAAATCGTCCTTATTTATCATTGCCTGTCTCTTGTTCCCTGTTTTTCAGTTTCATGCTCACGAGCTTGGAGACTCCCGACTCCTCCATGGTTATGCCCAACAGGCTTGACGCCGAAGTCACTGTCTTCTTGTTGTGGGTGATGACCAGAAACTGCGACTTGTCTGCGAACTCGTCAAGCATGGTTACAAATTGTCCAATGTTGCGGTCGTCAAGGGCCGCGTCAATCTCGTCAAGAACACAGAAGGGCGAAGGCTTTACCATGTATACGGCAAATAAAAGTGCAATTGCTATAAGCGATCTCTCGCCTCCGGAGAGTAGCGCAATATATTCAAGCTTTTTCCCCGGAGGCTGGGCGAGAATTTCTATTCCCGATTCCATAATTTTATCAGGCTCTGAAAGCTTGAGCTCTGCGCGTCCGCCGCCGAACAGACGCCGGAAAGTGTTGTTGAAGTGCTTCCTGATCGCGTTGTATGCTTCCTCAAACCTTCGCGTGGATTCCTCGCGTATCTTGGCGGTTATCTGCATGAGGTCCTCACGGGCTTTTTTAAGATCTGCCAGCTGCGTGTTTAAAAACTCGAATCTCTCCCTGATTTCCTCGAACTCCTCAGGTGCCATCAGGTTTATCTGACCGAGCTTTGCTATACGCTCGCGCAAGTCTGCTCCAGATTCCTTTATCTCCTGCACGGACTTCTTGATCTCGTACATTCTTCCCCGATAATCAGCGAGCTCACGAGAATATTTTTCCTTGAAATTTTCATTTGTATTGCGAATCTCTGCGTTGATCTCTGCCAGAAGCATCTGGATTTTTTCAACCTTGGCCTGGACCTTTTCCAGAGACCCCATTTTTTCCTTCAGGAGCTTTTCTTTTGAAAGAAGCAACTGGTTCTTGTTGCCGATATCTTTCTCAAGTTCGCCAATTTTGGATTTCAGGTCTTTCTCTTCCTGTTCTGCTTTCTTGCGCATTTGTTCAAGATCAGAAATGCTCTTGCTGATTTCTCTCATTACAGCCCTGGTCTGGTCAATCTCCGCGAGATTTTCCGCCTCAAGCTTTGCCTGTTCCGCAATATCCCGTCCAAGGCGTCCGAAGTCTTCTTCCATGACTGATTTTTTTGTCTCCAGCGTGGCCTTGTTCACGCGCAATTCACTTAAGGTATTTCGATATTCATCAATTCTGCCGATCAGTTCATCATTTTCTTTTTTCAAAGTCCCGATACGCTTCCTGTTTTCAGCGACTTTTTTCAGGGTCTCGCTGATTTTGTCATCTATCACGCGCTTTTTGGTGATAATGCCTTCCGGAGAAAGGAATTCATCCAGGAACTGTGGTGAGGATTTTTTATAATTGTCAAAAAGCCTGACCGCTTCATTGATTCTTTCAGCAAGATGCGCAAACGCGTCTACAAGGGCGTCAACAGCAGGAGGAGCAAGCTCACCCAGCCTCTTAGCATCTGACAAAATGGATTTTTTTCCATCAAGCTGGATTTTTATTGCGGAAAATACTTCCTCAAGCTTTTGTTCCAGGCTGCGACGCTGAGAGGCGGAATACCCGGTGTCCTTCAGGCGCTGATCTAGTTCTGTTACGATGTCATCAGTAATAGCCCTAAGCTCTTCACGAGCATCTTCAAGAGCATTTTCCAGCTCCTGGTTTTGTGCGCCAATATTTGCCTGATCCTTGTCGTTGACCGTGATCCGCTGCTGCGCGAGTTGAATATTATGCTCAAAGGAGGCGATGTTCCCATCGATCCCCTCCATTTCCTTCACCAATGACTGCATTGAAACATGACGTTCTGATTTTTCGGCCTCAAGCCTGTCAATCTTTTCGCGGATGCCATTTTTGCGCGATTCATCATACTGTATTTTCCGCTCCAGTTCAGCGGTTCTTTCTTCCAGTATCTTGATTTGCTCGTTCTTGTTGTTTTTCTCAATATCTATCCCATACAGTTTCTTCTGTATCTCGATAAGGTTCGATTCCATTCCATTGACTAAATCAATATTTTTTTCCAACAGGCCGTTTATATCGTCAATATCATGCCTTATCACATCCCGTGAAGAGGTGCTGCCCGACAGCTCCTCTTCCCTTTTTTGCTGGTCTGCAATGAAATTCCTCAGCTTCAAAAGCTGCAGATCCAGTTCATTGTGAAATACCTTGTCCTGCAGTTCCCTGTAGCGTACTGTCTTCTCCGCCTGTGCCTTGAGCGTATCGTAGCTCCGCTTCACTTCTCCCATTATGCCTTCAATCTGGCGGATGTTCTCTTCAGTCTTTTCAAGCTTGCGTTCGGCTTCCAGATTTTTTACCTTGTAACCTGTGATGCCCGCGGCTTCTTCGAAGATATAACGCCGTTCCTCCGGCTTGTTTGAGAGAATCTGGTCGATCTTGCCCTGTTCCATGATTGAATAGGCGGATTTTCCAATACCTGTATCAAAAAAAAGTTCACGGACTTCCTTGAGTTTGGCGGGATTGTTGTTTATGAAATACTCATTTTCACCTGAGCGGTAGATTCGGCGCTTTACCGCGATCTCGGGAAACTCCACTGGAAAAAGGTTGTTTTCATTGGCAAGCATCAGGGTCACTTCCGCGACATTCAGCGCCTTTCTCTGTTCCGTGCCATTGAAAATGATGTCTTCCATTTTGTTGGCGCGAAGGTTTTTTGTAGACTGCTCTCCCAACACCCACTTGATGGAATCCAGGACATTGCTCTTGCCGCAACCATTGGGGCCAACGATGGCCGAGATACCATCTCTAATTTCAATTTTTGTGCGGTCGGCAAATGATTTGAAGCCGAAGAGTTCGATACTTTTTAGGAACACACCTACTCCGGTTTAAGAAATTATGATTAGCGGAAACACGTACGCTTGGAAGGACACTTTAGCACGGGGTTTTAAGCTTTGCAAGTGGCGGATTTGCAAGTTTATCATCCTGGAAGAGCCAACAATATTTGTAACCTGTATTGGGCTGCCTTGTTTGAAAGGCATGAGTTGCCTTGCACAAGAAATGTCTTTTTGTTATGATTGCACACGTTTTAAAGAGTATCATAAATTGACCATTTAAAGGAGCATATAGTGATATTTCCGACCATCAAACGGATATTCCTCCTCATGATTACAGTCTTTGCGGGGAATACCCTGCTTTTTGCCGATCCTCCCGCTCCTGAAGAGAATCCAGGAACTGAAGGCGAGGTTGTACATGTACTGGGAGACCAGGCGTTTTCATTCAGCCTTGGAGGTTTGATACCCCTATTCCATTACAGGTTCTCCACAGAAAATTTTGAGACAACAAATCTTTTCCCTGGAGCAAAGGGCACATTGCAGTATTTTACCTATCTAACCAATACGATTACTGTGGGTGTGGAATTATCCGGAGGCCTTGCATTTACTCCAAATTTCAATATTTACTGGTTTCTTCCCTTGATGGCAAAGGCCACCTATCGCCTGCCAATCGGGAACTTCGAAATCCCGCTTTCGCTTGCCGTGGGTGTCAACTTTCAAAAATATCTTGACTGGTCAAGGGCTGACCTGATCATCAAGCCTGAAGCAGGTTTTGCATTCAGGATAGATCCTGACTTCACCCTCTGTTTCTCCGTAGGCTGGTGGCT
>RPPD01000204.1 GCA_003818675.1 Spirochaetaceae bacterium | reverse complement strand
TTCTTGACAATGGAAACAGGAGCTGTCAAAAGCTTCAGCTGCACGCCTTCCTGGATAGCCTCGTGGATTTCCTCGTCATAGGCGGGCATTTCCTCGCGCGTGCGGCGGTAGATGATTGTGACTGATTTTGCGCCGAGACGCTGTGCCGTGCGGGCCGCGTCAATGGCCGCGTTTCCGCCGCCTACTACTATGACGTTCTTGCCGACTGGTACGGAGCCGCGGATGTTGTATTCACGCAGGAAATCAAGCGACTCAACGACGCCTTCTGCATCCTCGCCTGGAACTCCAAGAGTTACAGGCTTCTGTGCTCCAATGCCCAGGAAAATGGAATCATAGCCCTCTTCGCGCAGCTGTTTTAGCGAAAAGTCTTTTCCGAGCTTTTTGCCGGTTTTAAGTTCAACGCCCATGTGTTCGATCATGCGGATCTCGCGGGCGAGAACTTCGCGCGGCAGCCTGTAGGCAGGAATGGTCTGCACGAGCATTCCGCCAGGCCTTGGCTCTGATTCAAATACAACCGGTTTGTAGCCAAGGCGGGCCAGGAAATATGCGGCAGAAAGACCGGCAGGTCCGGCGCCGACTATGGCCACTTTCCTGGCTGCCGCGACAGGGTCCTCGATCATGCGCGGGAGCTGTATCGTGACCTCCTGGTCAACCATAAAGCGCTTAACTGCGCGTATTGCCACTGAATCATCAAGCGAAGCGCGGCGGCACTTGTTTTCACAGGTATGGAAACAGACGCGGGCGCAGACAGCCGCAAATGGATTGCGCTCGCGGTGAACACGCAGAGCTTCCGCATATCTTTTCTGCGACACGAGTGCGACAAATCCGGGAACATCCACCTGCGCTGGGCAGGCGCTCTGACAAGGAGCGCGTACGAGCTTGGGACATACACCCGCCTCGCAGCGCTTGTTTCTGATGTGTTCTTCATACTCATGCCTGAAGTGCCTGATTGTTGAGAGTACCGGGTTGGGGGCTGTCTGGCCCAGGCCGCAGAGCGCGGTTTCCTTGATGATATTTCCGAGTTCGATCAAGCGGTCTATGTCCTCTTCCTCGCCCGCTCCAGATGTGATTCTTTCAAGAATTTCAAGCATGCGTTTTGTGCCGACACGGCAGGGTACGCACTTGCCGCAGGATTCCTCCTGAACAAACTCAAGGAAGAAACGGGCGACGTCCACCATGCAGGTCTGGTCGTCCATGACAATAAGTCCGCCAGAGCCCATGATTGCACCAAGCTCCTGCAGGGATTCATAGTCAAGCGCAACGTTCAGGTGCTGTTTTGGTATGCATCCGCCGGATGGTCCGCCGATCTGGGCTGCCTTGTACTCGCGGTTATCCTTGATGCCTCCGCCTATGTCGTAGATAAGCTGTCCCAGGGTTGTGCCTACAGGTACTTCTACAAGACCGGTGTTGACGACAGCGCCTGCAAGGGCAAAGACCTTTGTGCCCTTGGACTTTGCTGTGCCAAATCCTGCATACCATGAAGCGCCTTTTTGAAAAATCACAGGGACATTTGCATAGGTTTCAACGTTATTTAAAACAGAAGGCTTGTCAAAAAGACCCTTTACAGCAGGGAAGGGCGGCCTGGGACGAGGTTCTCCGCGCTTGCCTTCAATTGAGGTCATAAGCGCAGTCTCTTCGCCGCATACAAAGGCGCCTGAGCCCATTCGTATTTCAAGATCGAAGGAAAAATCAGTGCCGAATATTTTACGGCCTAAAAGTCCGCGCTTTTTGGCTGCGGTTATCGCAGCTGACAAGCGTTCAACCGCGAGAGGGTATTCTGCACGCACATAGACATAGCCTTCATGCGCGCCAACCGCAAATGCCGCTATTGTCATGCCTTCTATGATGCTGTGGGGGTCTCCCTCGAGAACGCTGCGGTCCATAAAAGCGCCAGGATCTCCCTCATCCGCGTTGCAGAGCACGTATTTCACCTTGCCCTGTGACTGGCGCGCGAAATCCCACTTCATCCATGTCGGGAATCCCGCGCCGCCGCGGCCGCGAAGGCCGGAGACCTTCATCTCAGCGATAACGTCCTCGGGTTTCATTTTTGCAAGGATATTGGCGAGCGCGGAATAGCCCTCACGGGCTATGTAATCTTCAATATTCAATGGATCTATGATTCCACAGTTACGCAGTACAATCTTTGTCTGCTGTTTGAAAAACTCAATATTTTCTGCTTTGGCATTTGCCTTGCCTGTGATTTGGTCTTTGTTAAGCAGTTTTTCAACGGGCTTGCCCGCCATGATATGGTCTTTGACGATTAAGGTTACATCCTCTGGCTTGATGTCCTGGTAAAATGTTCCATCTGGCATAACAGTGAGTACAGGACCTGCAGCGCAGGGTCCAAGACACCCTGTCTCTGTTATGATTACGGATTTGTCCAGCTTGTTTTTCTTGAGTTCAGCTTTGAGGTTGTCACGGATCTGCGTTGAACCAGAAGCAATGCATCCTCCGCCCATGCAGATGAGTATGCGATGAGTGCAATCCCTGGCGCATGTTTGTTGTTTTGTGAGAATATCTTTTTTCAGATTGGCCAGATCAACAGGAGAGGTTATCCTGGAAATTGTTTTTGCCGCGCTTTTCATGAGTGTGCTCCGTTTCCATTGTTTTCAGCGGACTTGTAGAGGTCGATTATCTCACCAATTTTGGAGGATTTGACCCTTTGGTGCACGTCATCATTCACCATGATCACAGGGGCCAGGCCGCATGCACCGAAGCATCTGCCGATGTCAAGTGAGAACATCCTGTCTTCCGTAGTCTGGCCCACATCGATACCCAGTTTGTGTTTGAATGCTTCCAGCACCTCTTTACCGCCTCTGACATAACATGCTGTACCCAGGCAAACGCGGATGAGATACTTGCCTCGTGGAACAGTTGAAAAAAAGGAGTAGAAGGATACTACACCCGTGACCTCGGAGAGGGATTTGTTAAGTTCTCTCGCTATTTTTCTAAGCACGTCGTCAGGCAGATATCCAAACAGTGTCTGCGCATGTTGAAGAATCGGTATTAGTGCCCCTGGTTTTGATTTATACTCCGCTATGATGTCATCAAGGCATGCGAGCAGTTCCTGTTCATCAGACTCTTTGCTGCAGGTGCATGTTTTGCGTTGTTTTGCGCTCATTGCCGCTCCTTATATGAAAAAATCATGAGTAGTTTTTTGTAATATTATTGCTGATTATTGTGAAATAGATCACATAAATGTTTAAAAAAAATCAGCCGTTTCAGCTAAAAACTTACAATACTGGCAACGCCTTCACTTAATTTAATGTAAAAATAATGTACTAGTCAAGTGGAATAATAACAAAGGCAGAAGACCATAAAAATCACTGAACAACAATTTCTGTCCTGCCGATGCGGACAACATCTCCCTTCCTGAGTTTAACATAGTTGTCCGAAGAGATCTGCTTGCTGTTCACAAATGTGCCGTTGGTGCTTTCCATGTCCTTGATAAAATATGTTTCCTTGATCTTCTGCACCATTGCATGGTGACGCGAGACAAGACTGTCGTCTATCATGATTGTGTTTGAAGGCTCCCGGCCGATGCTGATTTTTCCCACAATAGGAAGGTCTTTTCCCATATAGGATAGCATGAGAGCTCCATGTTTTTTGATCTTGGACAGCCTTTTGCCGAAACTCCCATCTGAGATGATGGTAGACTTGTTGTCCATATCCCGCCTCCCAAAAGAATATGATACCAGAAACCAGAAAATGTTTCTACTGCCTTTATCGCCAATTATAGCGCAATGCGCAATATGCCTAGTGGCATGAAATTGCGAACAGGCATGCGGCGGGGGAGCTATTGACAAATTGTAAATAGTTATGATAATATAACCAATATGGATCAGATAATCCGGCAAGCGATACACGCCAAGAACCTTCTGATGGAGAAGGTGTTCATCCATCAACTGGATTTTCCGGACAAATTGACCTACAGCCACTTCCGGGTGCTCATGCGTCTTGCGGACTGCGGGCCAGCCGCCTTGAATGAGATAGGAATCTGCACAAAGATCACGAAGACTAACCTTTCGCCTGTTATCGCATATCTGGAGAAGATGAAATACATAACGGTTTTGAGGGATAAAAGTGACATGAGGATCCGTATTGCGCGTATTACGGCCGAAGGCAAGAAATTGTGCAATAAAAAAAAAGCGGAACTTGATGCGCACATTGAAGATCGTCTGAAGAGCTTGCAACCGGAAGAATTAAAGTCCTTCACCTCGGGATGCCAAAAAATTATCCGGGCTTTTGCCTTGCAGAAACAGGGAGAGGAATGAGCTTCCCTGAAACACATAAAATGACAAGGAGATTTGAATGAAAAGAGGAAACTTCACCGTGTTGCTCGCATACGCCTGCATGCTTTTTGGATGTGCAGGAAAAGCAGACGTGAATACCACTCAGATGGAACAGAATGAGGGTAAGCTTCTGTGCGGAGCAACAACTGTGGACATAACTCCGGGCTTTCCTGTTTCACTTGCAGGTTATCCCAACCGCCCTCTGTCCGGACGCGTTCTGGATCCGCTTGCCGCCAGAATTGTCTCCATGAGACTTGGAGCATCGGAACTCATGCTCATCTCGCTGGACCTGTGCGGACTTTACGCTACGGCAGATGTCCTGATTGACGAAATCGCACGGGCTGTGTCATTGGAAAAAGAGAGCATATTCCTTTCGGCAACGCACAATCACAGTGGACCAGTGCTCGCCTGGGGAGACGCAAAGGATGAAAACCCCAATGTCCGCTATACGAGGGAACTGCGAGACCGTCTTGTCGCGGGCATTGCGAATGCTCGTGCAAATTTGAAAACGGTATACGTGGCAGCCGGGATGGGAATTTCTCCGGTGGGAATCAACAGGCGTATTTTTCAGTCTGATAAAACCAGGTGGTCGGGCGTGAACTCCATGGTACCCATCACACGATCGCCGGGAGGGCCGACTGATCCTGAAGTGCGTGTGGTGGGGTTTTTGCGTGAAGAAGATCTTTCCTGGCAATCGATCATGTTTTCCTATTCCTGTCACAACCGGTCATTCAGGGACAGCAGAACTGCAATAACGGCGGACATTTTCGGGCAATCTGCGCGAATGGCAGAAGCCCGGTTTGGTGTTCCTGCGGCCCCGTTTGCAGGGGC
>RPPD01000203.1 GCA_003818675.1 Spirochaetaceae bacterium | reverse complement strand
ATGGCGAGTACTTTTTCAGCCGCTGTTTTTTCATTATGTGAATAATGGCTTATCAGGTGCTTTTTCAGATTGAAATGGGAGAGAAGTTTCATAGTCTCGCGGGTGTCCTCGCAGGCAATGCAATCCACTTTTTCCAGCACTTCCAGGGCGCGCAGGGTGATGTCCTTGAGATTACCAATTGGCGTGGCTACAATATAGAGGTTTCCCATACTTTAGGCAGAGATTATATAGAAAATTTCGGAAAGGGAGAAGTGGTGTGTTCGTCCCGAAAGTTATGGTACCGAAAAGTCTTGCCCGGTATTCCGACTGGTAGTATGATAGAAGAAAGGCATGAAAATTCTCTTTTGGGAGGTTTTCCATGAAGACCAAGCACCGGCAAGAAACTTCAAAAAAGCCCATGCTCATGAAGGCGAATGTAAAAAGCCTTTTCATGGCAGAGGGAAAAATGACCCATGGAACCTTCGGCAAACCCACTCACGGGGCCCGGGGGAATAAAAAATATTAATTGAAGAAGGAGATTTCCTTCCATTAACTTCTGGCTGATTCTGGCAATACTCGCGGTGCTTGTTCTTTTAGGCGTTGCTGTCGCGATAATGGGGACTATGTCGCGCACGCCTATGCGCAAGGCCCGTACTGCTGTCTCAAACAGAAAGCAGGCAAAGCTGCCATGCCCGTTGTGCAATTCCGTGCTTTTTGAAGGCGAGCGTATCCATTCCATAGCCTTTGGTACTGGTCCGGGCAGCGCTGCGGAATCACGAAGTACAGGAGCGCGCAGCCCCACAGGTGCCACTAATGAGAAGATCATGCATATCCATGGCTGTCCCCAATGCGAGCCCCCTGGCGGTGTGCGGACAAGAAAATGTCCTGTCTGCAAAATGGCAATCCCCGTGGGCGGGTTCTGCGTGGGCAGGATGTGGGACAAGCAGGGGAAGACCCATCTGCATATAGTGGGCTGCACAGTCTGCAGGCCGCTATACCGTACAAAAAAAGAGGGATAAAGACCAAAGGGGCTGGCAGGATCTGCCCGCACTTTCCCCAAAAACAAGAAAAATATTCGTCAAACGAACATTTCATTGATTCTATATCAGCAAAACATGATAATGTCGCAATTTATTATGCTGTTTTGCGAAAGATCCTGCTGAATTTCACAATATTTCATATAACGCGCATGTGTTTATTTCATTTTCAAGAAAATATTTCAGATTATCATGTTTTTTGTTTGCATTTTCTAAATCATTATTTATACTTTAACGTAAACAGCTTACCTGTAACAAAAAGAATTTCAAACAATTTATTATCTCTGATAGAGAGAGGAGAATAATGCTTTATGCCAAATGGCCGCATCACGATAGATAAAAAGTACGTGCATAAATTCAATGAAGAAAATGTATTCCTGTGCAATTTGCGAAGGATCTTGCCGCTGACAATTGAAAAAGGCCTGTTTGAAAACCATATCAGAAACTCAGTTCCCGAAGAGGATTATGGAAGACTGAAAAAGTACTATGTACTGGCCGCTCATGGGGCGGAAGACAAAAAAGATGGCGGGGAAACGGAATACTATGCTATTAGGTATTATCCGGTAATCAAAAAACTTTCTGTTTCCGATTATGATATGCTGGTTTCGGAAAAAAATGCTGCATGGGAAAAGGAGCTGATTGATTCCCTGTACTGCAAGGAGAAATGCGGGGAGTCCTGGTATTATAGGCTTAAGGAAGCAATCACCGAACCATTCGACAATTTCCTGCTGTGCGCATTAAAAAGGTGGGACCTGTTTATAAATTCCGAGGAAAGAACTTTTTTATCCGAGATATTGGAAAAATGTGTGGAGATCCGAAGGCAGGGCATTTTTTTTGCAAACATGTTTGTTAATACCTGCCACCCATTCTTTTTTGAGCATCCGAATGAGCATGTTCCTGCCATCATGCTCATAGAAACCGTGCGGCAGTTTCTGCTTGCGTGCAGCCACAGATACGGCAATGTCCCATTGGAGGATTCCCAGATCATTGTCAATTATATGAACAGCAAATTCATGAACTACATCAACATAAATTTTCCGGTTCTGTTCAAAAGCACTACAAAGGACCTGAAGGTAAACCGCCACGGATATTGGCAGTACCAGCAGGTCCATGCCGAAGTGTTTCAGGGGCACAAACGCATGGCTGAGTTTACCTTTGATGGCAACTGCATCAGCTCGCAGTTGTTTCAGCGCATCAGGCGGAACCAGATAACCGAGTTGCGGAAGTCACGATTTGTTCCCATGGCAAATGCGGAGTACCATCTGGAAATCCGCCATGAGGGTGGAAAAAGAGCCGTTACTGCCACGCTTGTCAACGTCTCGCTGGAGGGAATATTATTGAAGGTGAGGAAAGAAGATTATTCGGATGTTGACGGGATCATTGACCTCATGATCTTCTATGGAAAAGAAAAAATGATCAGTGGGCGTTATTGCAAGATCTGGAACGGCGAACACGGCGATCATATGGTAATTGGCTGTAAAAGCCATGAATTGGCGGAAAATGCCCTGAAGACACTATATGAGCTGATCAGCCGAGAATGCATGGTAATGGAGAAAAGGGAATTTATATAGCGGCGCAGGCAGGGCTATTTTTTCAGTAATCCGAATTTTTCAGCTATCTTTCTGTCAAAGGCATTGGAGGGAAGAAGTCGTGGGATAATCCATTTCCTGAATTTGTTTTTTACAAGGGGGTATCTGAGCCTGTTTTTTTTCTTTTCGAATATCTTTACTATTCTTTTACCTGCTTCAAGCACATCAAATCCGCTTTTCCCGCTTTTTATGAAGTATTTCTGGAACAGGCTTACGGAGGGGCCATAATCCGTATCACGAAACAGCTCTGCTCCCCCCTGTGCGGATTCCTTGTCCCAGATGGCGGAATTTACCGCGCCAGGACCAATTATTACGACTCCAATTTTATAAAGCTGCAATTCAATTCGCAGCACATGGGCAATGCCTTCAATGGCGTGTTTGCTTCCGACATAAGCACCAAGAAACAGATGTGCAACCTTTCCGCTTGAGGAACTGATGAAGACTATTTTGCCTGGAGGGAACGGGTTATCCATGCGGGCACCCAAGAGTGGAAGGAAAGCCTTTGTAACGATCATTTGACCTGTTACATTAACTTCATATTGATATCTGAGTTCTTTCATGGAGGTATGCATCAGGGGGCCGCTTACAGCGACACCCGCGTTATTGATCAATCCTGCCAGGCCTGCACCGTGAATGGTGTTTTTTACGATATTCGCCGCGTTTTCCACGGCGGATTCATCGGTTATGTCGAATATCAGCGGTTTAAAAGTCTGGCCAAATGTCATCTGCAGGCGTGAGGCATCGTCATTATTTCGTACGCTGCCGAATACGAAATATTGCTTTCTGATGAACTCGGCAACGGTTCCAAATCCAATACCAGTTGAAGCACCGGTTACGACGATATATTTCATGGCATCATGCCCCCGGATTCATGTTCTGACGATATCAATGATATTATTGCCATATGCGTTCATCTGCAATTTCTTTCTCTATTTCATTCAGAAGCTGCAAGTTGATTTGGGAGACCGAATCCAGAATGTGCTTTACTCCTGTCTTTATCATGTCAGCCCTTTGAAATGGAGTGGAAGGGATGCCGATAAAAGGGCAGTTCAGGCATTTCGCCGTTTCCGCGACTGTATTGACATCATCAACAAATAGCACCGAACGCGCCTCGGTTTTATAAACATCACGGATTATTTCTTTCAAACCCGGGCGGAAGTCATTTGTACAGATGTATTCTGCAAAATAAGGATAAAATTCGCCCATTTCTTTTTTGAAATAGTCTTCCGGCAAACCTCCGTAACTGAATACGCTCACCTTCAATGTCTTCAGGAATGAAAGCAGTGAATCCACTCCTGCATTGATCATGTTGCCGACGCTGTTCAAATACTGGTTTCTTTCCTTGAAATACAGCGCAATGAGCTCTTCCTTTGAGAGAGAGAGCTTGTATTTTTCCTGAATAAAACCCGCGGCTTTGTTCTGGTTTTGTGAAAACAATTGGCGCTCAATCTCTGGAGTATAGTCGAAACCCAGTTTTTCAAAAACAGCCTTTAAAACGGGGCTGAACGTGTCTTTTAGAAGAACCCCGTCGATGTTCAAACCGATATGCGTGATCATTGGATAGTGCTCCATTTCAATAGATTGGAATGCAAAAAATACAACTTGTTGAAATAAACATTGCAATGAGCCAATTATATTTTCTGTAGATTTTGAAAATATCTTAATACGCTTTTTACGTGACTAAATATTCTTTTGCCTCCTCAAGAGTGTTAAATACTTTTGCTGTGGAACCGGTTACGCTGCTGTACAGATTCAATGCCATCTTTTTTATACCCGTTACGCCGACAATGGCTTTCTTTTTTATGCACTTGATGACCGGTTTCAATTCCTCACTCCGGGCAAAATCCATCGCATCCTTTGACAGATTGGAGTCTCTGAAATCAGACAACTGAAGGACATCTTTTCCCTGCTTAAGTACCAGTGCGCAGCCATCCCTGATGTTGTCGATCAATTTTTGGCCTGAGAGCCCGCGGTGGTCCGAGTATACAATATCCTTGTTTTTATAATTGATGATTTGAACAGGCATGTGGTCCTCCTTCAAAAATTGAATTCATTGCATAACCATTCTTTTATAAAATACTTTTATGCAATTTATGCTCATGCCATCAGTTATTTATTGCCATTTGATCTTTGTAATCATTGATAACAGAATGCAGATTCTTGACAACGGACAGGTTTTTCATGGACGCCTCCCTTACCGAGGTTATCAGGGATAAAATTTCCTTATTGCCCTTGTCCTGCTCTCCAGTGGCATTATTGATGTATGCGGAGATATTGTACAGCTCCTCCATGAACTTGTGTATTTCCTCGCTCTTCATTTTCAGGTCTTCCGCGATCTCCCGTACCTCGGAGGTTTTGTTCACCATTGATTCCAGCGCGGACATGATTTCAGTTGTACCCTGGTTTTGTTCCTGCAGCGCAATGGTAACATGGTTGATATGCTGCGTTGTCAGTTCAATATCTTCATATATTTTATTGAAGGCACTGCCAGCCTTCTGGGAAAGCGTCACGCCTGCCGCCACCTTTGCGGACATGTTGTCGATATGTTTTT
>RPPD01000202.1 GCA_003818675.1 Spirochaetaceae bacterium | reverse complement strand
TCCGTGCGGCCAGATGCAATTTTCTCCACAAAATATGCCTGCGGAGAAATTGTCACAAATACAGAAATCCGGCCAGTAGCCACAGAATTGTCATCGTCACTGCAGGAAGAGATAAAAACAACAAGCGCGGCCAGGGTCACTGCCGCGAAAATAGCTGCACACATGCGTACCTGCTTCATGAAGCCTTCTCCTTTTTTGCCATTTTTTTACCAGCCTTGACAGAGTCATGTTCACATTTCAAATAGACAAGCTCGCAATCATTGCAGCGGGAAAGGTTGTGATGCTTCGCGAAAGTCTCCCAATGCTCCTTTTGGCACGGCGATAAAATTCCCGTACCCTCGCAGAGCGGACACAGGTTTTCCAGGGATTTCAGGATTGCCGAACGTATGAACTGGGACCTGTTGGGTATGTTTTTTAGAATCTCTGCAAGCTCAAGATCAGCCTTGAATGTGATGATTTCCTGTTTCTGTTCCGCCATGGCAGGCTCCTTGTTGCAGCAGGCAGTCACTGCAACAAAAATAGTATTACTTTGTAATACCAATGTCAAGCAAAGAGAGGCGGTTTTGTTCCTGAAGAATTTCAGTCTTCCCCGGTTTCCAGAAAATAATATGCATCCGGTTCAAAGGATATTAAAAGCGCGGGATCAATAAACCTGTCATTGCTGGAAAGCAGTTCCGTGATGATGCCGTCCTTGCCGAAGCGAATCTCACACTTGCGCGAATCAGCGCGATTCCTCGTGTATTCAAGCGCAGATGGATCCATGATAGTCCTGATCTGAAGAAAATAACCCTCTTTTCTGTTGTCCTCCAGCAAGTTCTCCGAGATCAGGATGTTTTTAATATAAACCCTTTCGCAAACCCTGTTTGTCTGTTTGTCTTCCTCTATTTCATGCACTGCAACGAGCTCGTCATTCTCATATACTTCCATCTTCACGCAGGAATTTCCTTCATAGAAATACTTCTCTGTGATTCCGATGCCCTTCTCCTCGTGGTACACGGAATTTTTTCTTCCGCGATCATCATACTTGATCTCATATGATGTTTCGCCATCGTGATTCTGCAAAAATGTGATATCGCCCTGGGCGCTCATTCTGAATTGTTCCAATATTTTGCCACCCGCATCCAGTTTCATATAGGCAACAGGTTTACCCTCCCTGGACTGCGTATACATTTCCCTGAAATCAAGTTCACCATTGGTAAAATATTCCTTTGTATATCCGGAATCATCATATGAGTAGACAATTTCATTTACACCTTCAGTTTCAGGGAAAACTTCCTTCTCCCGTACTGTCTTTTCTCCCGAGTATTCAAATTCCCTGACCGAAGTGCATCCATCCCCGCCATAGTTCTCGATCAATGCCACCTTTCCCGCCTTGTTTAAATAGACTGCATGGACCAGGGATCCTTCCTTGTCCAGGGTATCTGGATGGGGTTTTTCCGGATCAAGAATGCTGTATAGAAACGCATCGTGCAAAGGAATCCTGTAAATTGCAATCATCAATCATACCTCTGTTCTGGCACAGTACCGCCATGTTTCCCCAAATAATACACGATTCAACCTGTTTTGCAAGTCCCGGCCGGCACTCATGCAATTGACAACGCTTGACATCAAATGTTGTTTCGGTACACTGGCTTAAACAGGATTTTAAAATTGACATCATGCTTTTGGGGGATTTCCGATGTCCGTATTTCATGTGCCACTTGTAAAAACCAAAGATGACTCCTATGACATACAGATAGGACGCGCTCTTTTTAAACAATGCGCCAATGACCTTGCCGCCGGGCTATGCGGAAAAGCCCATCGCTTTGCCCTGATTACTGATTCAAACATCAACCCGCTGTATGGCAATACAATGCTTATACACCTCAAGGCCGCGGGAATTACAGCAGAACTTTTTATGTTCCCCGCTGGCGAGGCATCAAATACACGGGAAACCAAGGCCGTGCTTGAAGATCGCATGATTGAATCCAGGTTCGGCCGCGACAGCGCGGTGATTGCACTGGGTGGAGGCGTAGTCTCCGACCTGGCAGGTTTTCTGGCAGGCACCTTCGGCCGCGGCATTCCCTTTGTTGTCTATTCAACCACCCTTCTCTCTGCCGCGGACGCATCCGTTGGCGGAAAAACCGCGGTTGATACACCAGCCGCCACAAACCTCATTGGCCTGTTTAACCAGCCCAAAAAGGTCTACATAGACCTGGACACATGGGATACGCTGCCCTCCCGCGAAATAAGCTCAGGCCTGGCAGAAACAATCAAGCACGCGTGCATGGCCGATATCGAACTTTTTGAGTTTCTTGAAAAAAACGTCGAGAAACTGCTTCCAGCCTCTTCAAATATCAACAAGGATACGGCCCTGCACATTGCAAGGCGCAACTGTGAAATAAAATATCATGTGGTCGCGGCTGACCCGATCGAGGAAAACCTGCGCCAGGTCCTGAACCTCGGGCACACTGTTGGCCGCGCTTTGGAAACCCTCGCGGGTTTCACTTTGCTCCATGGCGAGGCGGTTTCAGTGGGTCTTGTCGCCCAGTTAAGACTTGGCGTGCGCTACGGGTATGCAAACGAGGATGACCTCGTGCGTGTACGCACTCTTCTCGTACGTGCAGGGCTTCCGGTAAAAATTCCGCCTGGGGTCAAAATAGAACAACTATCGGATAAGCTTTACACTGACAAGAAAGTCAGAAAAGACACGCTCCGCTTTGTTTTCCAGAAGGGCATTGGTGAAATGATGCAGTTCGATGATGGATTATGGTCTCGTCCTGTGCCTGAAAAGGACATCAAAGCCGTACTCGCGGATTCTTATTAGGCGCTTGTTCCACCTTGCAAAACGGCCAAACAGGTCTATACAGAAAAGTAACAGGGAGGGAATCTGTGCCTGTATCCGGCAGGCAGGTATTTCAGTGTGCTTGACAGAATGAGTCAGAAAATGATAGTTTCTTTTGGTTCGCAAATGCTGTGGAGAATGGATAATTGCCTTTTTATATTTTATTGAAGTAATTATTCTATATTATTTGCTAAATGAAAGTCGTGGAGAATTGCTATTTTCCATATTGTGATCATATAGAAAATAGCAATTCTCCAATGTTTCCTCCGAAGGTGCCGATGGCAGCTTCGGAGGAAACAGGGGCGGTTAGCTCAGCTGGGAGAGCGTCTGGTTTACACCCAGAAGGTCGGGGGATCGTACCCCTCACCGCCCATTGCGCTGGCTCCCCTATGGGGATCCATCGCTTGCAGTTTCGGACAACTTGTCATATCTGGTTTTCGCCGATTAAAACTGCACTACATTCATTTCATGCTGTCCCAAAGGTTTTAGTTCCAGCACACAATATCCCTTGCACACACAGCCAGCATTGTGCGGATTTTTTATTTTAGAAGCTTCAAGAGCTCCTTCACGATAAGCTCACACTCATTGAAGTATCTGCGCTCCGAAATCGGGACGTTCTTCTGATCTAAAAGCTCGTCTATGTTTCTCTTTAACAAATGCCAATTTCCACCGATTGAGCGAAAATTGCGGTTGCGAAGGGCATAATCCACATTACCCTTTTCCTGACCGCCCACATGCTTGGTGAACACGGCTTTTTTCCTGAACAGTTCTATCTCAATGAGCGTCGCAGGTCCAGGTTTGCCAACGATGATATCTGCCGCATTGTAATAGTCCTGGATATTGGCTACAAATCCCAGGACCTTCACACGCGGATTGTTTGCGTAACGAAGTGCAAGGATTTTTCTGTACTCATCCACCCTGCCCGCAAGCACGATTATCTGCAGGCGCCCATCTGTCATAAGCGTATCAAGCGCTTTTTTAAGGGCGAGCACGCCAAATCCGCCCGAAGTCACAAGCACGGTCTTTCTTCCTTTCAAGGCAAATCCCAACTCTGAAAGCACCTTTACCCTGGGTCTATACTTTTCCAGGGCAGGATTAATCGGAAAAAGCGGCTGCCTGATTGTTTTTTCAGCAACACCATAACGGTGGAGCTTGACTGATGCTTCCCTGGTGGGGCTTATCACTATATCCGCCGAGCGATCAGCCCAGCCGCGGAAAATATATGCGATGTCAGTCACAAGTACGGCGGACTTCCATGTTGCGCCATCTTTTTTGAGTCGTTCCATTATTGGTGCGACTATCGCATTGTTGGATATCACAAGATCAGGTTTGCAGGAATCTATGATTGATTTTGACGCCTTCCCCATTCTAACCAGAAGAAATGCCCGATATACAGGATAAAAGAAAAATCTGTTGAATAGCCAAACACCCACATTATAGAACCATTCCACGGAACGGTTCTTGTTGACCTTTATATAGACGTCCGCGGCATTATTAAACGGAGCAATTTTTGCCTCTGTAAAAAGGTCCTTTACCGTAACCTGCACTCTTTTCCCGGCAAGTTTCGCGAACGCCGCGATCATGGCATTTGCCGCGGAGATGTGCCCGCCAGCCGCGTCCCCAATGCAGATGAGAACTCGTTTGACCCCTGTTCCCTGCTTTTTGGCCTTTGCAGGTCTTTTTGCCGTCTTTTTGGACTTTGTGATGTTCACAATTAAAATGATATTCCGGTTGTCATCCAAAATCAAGCCTAATGTAAAAAACAATTGCTTTTTGAATGCATTTTTTATTGTCTTGAAAAGAATGGCAGGTTCCTCTATAGTCCATGATACAATATGGAAACAGAGCCAAACAGCAAATCCCCTGTTTCAAACACAGGGAAAATCATTCGTGCGGTAATAATTGTCATCTTCATTGGAATAGCCGCCAATATAATTTTTACGTTTTTCCTGGATTTCAATTCCCTGTTGACAGAACTGTCCAGGGTGAGTTGGAATCACATAGTTGTGCCGTTTCTGCTCTATCTGGGTATCTACTGCATTGATTCCCTGCGCCTTAAAATTGTTTTGCACCAGTTTTCTTTGAAAATCAAGTTCACAGACGCATTTACCAATTCCGTATTTGGCTATCTATTTGCATATTTGACGCCCATGGCCACTGGCGGCCAGCCATTCCAGATATATCACCTGAAATCCACGGGAATCGATTCAAAAATCAGCGCAAACATCATCATGTCCCGCTTCATAATCTACCTGGGCTCTGCCCTCATTCTGACCCTGGCATTCATACCCAGAATAATTGTTATAATAGGTGAACTGGGTCCACAGTCGGCCTTTCT
>RPPD01000201.1 GCA_003818675.1 Spirochaetaceae bacterium | reverse complement strand
TTCCTGCTGATTTCCACAGCGAAAAGCGCCACAGGCAAGGCAAACAATATCAGCGCATAAATCGTTCGCTTCATCATTCCATCTCCACTATCATTTTACCACACACTCCTCAAGCTTGATTCTCTGCCTGTCATTAAAAAGAGTACCAACCCTGTTTCCCTCAAAACGGGTGCGCTGGAACACGATGCTGAAAGATGAGGTGTCCGCAGATACAAGTCCCTGGCCAATGTTGCCCGAAATAACGCAGTTGATGAAAGTCACATTTGAAGTATTGAAAAACTCGATCATCGTGAACTCGCGGTTCCTTGAAAACACGGAATCAACAAACAGAAGGTCGCGAGATCCGTCGGACTGCATGATGCCGTAGGTGCAGTTCTGTATCACAGAGTGGTTCATGGTGAGATTATATGTCCGGTCAAGGCCAAGGCCGTAGGTGCCAGATCCGTCGAGCCTGCAGTCGGAGATATCCACATTCTCGCAGAGCTGGAAACGCAGGACTCCGCCCGCACAATTCCCCGGTTTTGTATGTGAAAAGACGATCCGCTCCAGCCTGATGTTCTGGCCTGTCCGGAATTCCATAACCCACCCGTATGCCGGATCAATCACGACGCTTGCATCTCCATTGCTTTTCAGCGTAAGATTGCTGATGGATTTCACGACCGGGGAAAAACCGTCATACATGTCTTCCCACGCGAGATTGCCGTGGACAATATCGTTTTTCCCTGTAAGGTTGTATATCCCAGGGGCCAGCGTGATGACGGTATTTGACTTCAGTTCCCGCAAAAGCTCCGTGGAGTTTTTCACAGTGACAAACCGGATGCCGCTCTCGTCCTTGGCCGCCGCAATGCCAAGGCACTCGGCCACAAGGCTGCGGGCGCTCTCAAGCAGGGTCCCAAGATTACGGTATTTGCCCAGCGCGCTTTTGACCACAGAACCGGTCTGCACATCAACAAGTGAAAGCTGCACCACCTGGTAATCACCGGCCTTCGAGCATTGCGCCGAGAGGATGAGCGATGCCGCGAGGAGCTTTCCCACGCGAAGCTGGCGTTCCGCATCAGCAAGGTCAGAAAGCGAGAAAGCGAGTTCCCTTATGGCAGCCTCACGCTGGGCTGCGCTCACCACCCGGTACAATCCAGTTTCTGTTACATGCGCGGTTATAATTGAAAGAACCGCGGTGGCATTGTCAGCCCCGAATGAGCCATCAGCAGAAACGATGACCGAAAGTACAGGAAGTTCATCTGCGTCAAGAAGCGCAGGCGAGAAGACTGCCAGCAGAACAAAAAAAAGCAAACGTATATTTTTCATATGCTCACTCCAGGGCCTGCATCACAGCCATAAGTTCACCATGGTCACACCAGACGCCTCCGCACTTTGGACATTCGTCAAGCTCCACATTGCCCAGTTTTTCGACTTTTTTTGCAGCAAGCGTTTGCTTGCAATGCGGGCATTTCCTGTCCGGGTTCTTTTCAGCCGGAACTTCACCAGGCTTGTCAAGGCCTGTGGCATAGAACCTGCCAAGCTCGGAAAGCCTTATCATCTCGTCCCTGTCCAGCCATATTCCGCCACAGCGCTTGCATCTGTCCACCTCAAGCCCGGGGCCACACATGGTCTTGTCCATAAGCACCTCATAGTGAAGCGCGCAGTCAACACACTGTATCTGGTTTGCCATTGATGTGCCTCCACCGTTTATTCTATACTTTTAATGGCCGAGGGAAAAGATCATATGCAATTGTTGCGGCCGGGCAGACCGCGTCATATTTGAAAAAAGGACGGGTTGTCACCCGTCCTGTAAATACATTGTAAATGATGCTGCCCGCAGCTGTCTATTCTGCGGATGCTTCTTCGTGCTTGCCAATCTTGCGAGAAACCGCCTCAAGCGCTTCCAGGTAATATCTCTCCATCTTCTGCCATTGCTGGTTGATCTTGTGCGCATACACTCCAATGATAAAAGCACCCATGTTGTTCCTGAAGAGCTTCAGGAAAACATTCCATGGCGAGTAAAAGCGCGTGTGGGCCTCGATCTGCATGAGCTGCAGCTGGTGCACGGTTATGTTCTTTGGTTTGAAGCACACATGGTGCGCATCAAAGCTGTTCCAGTCTGTAGAAAATATGCGCCCTGAGTTCTTTATTTCATGGTAAAAATCCGAACCTGGAAGCGGCGTTAAAATCATGAACTGGGCTGAATCTATCCCTTCCTTGATTGCAAAACGGATCGTGGAACGCATGCTCGGTTTGGTGTCAGTGTCAAAGCCAAAGATAAACATGCCGTGGATGAAGATTCCGTACTTGTGTATTATCTTGATCGCATTGCGGATCTCTTCCGCTGTCTGGGATTTTTTCATGGCTTCAAGCGCCACAGGGTCCACGGATTCAAAGCCTATGTAAAGAATCCTGCAACCCGCCTGATACATGAGTTCAAGCAGTTCAGTATCCTTGGCCACATCGCTTCTGACCTGGGTGGACCATTTGAACTTGAATCCACGGTCTATCATGGCGCGAAGAAGCTCCTTGGTCCGCTTCTTGTTGGCGGCAAAGTTGTCATCATAAAAGAATATTTTGTCATTTTTGGGATTATAGCGCTCAAGCTCCGCCAAGACACTCTCTGTAGAGCGGTAGCGGTATCGCTTTCCAAACATGCCCGTGACAGAGCAGAACGTGCAGTCATAGGGGCAGCCGCGCGAAGTCTGGATGGGGATGATTCTTTTGAGAACACGGCTTCTGATGCGGTTCTGCTTGCCATAGTCAAGAAGGGAGAAATCCGGGAAAGGAAGCGTATCCAAAGGTGCGGAAAAGGGTTTCTTCTCCGTGCAAACCATTTCCCCGTTCTGGATAAAAGCGAGGTTGGGCACATCGCGCAGAGGAGTCTTTTCCTCAATCGCCCTGACCAGAAGCGGCAGGGATTCCTCGCCTTCACCGAGGTTGACATAATCTGCGTGCTCAAGCGCCTCTTCAGGCAGGAAGGTCACGTGAGGACCGCCCATGATAACTGTCTTGCCAAGACGTTTGAAATAATCCGCAATGCGGTATGCCTGTGGAGCAGTGGCAGTAATCGTTGAAATGGCCGCTATATCACATTGCGTGTCCATCTTTTCCAGTTCCTTCTCATGGATAAAATACACACGGGCATCATAACCCTTGTCCCTCATTATTGTGGCGAGGATGATGGTGCCAAGGCGGGGAAGATTGTAGCGACTGAAAATATTAAGATTGTCAGCCCTTGGTTCAATAAAGAGGATCGATGGTTTATTCTTCATATGTTCCTTTTAATGTATACGTATGCGTACACTTCGTCAATAAAATAATTGCGGTCTTTTACTTGAGCATTGCTTCCATTTCAGCGTCATCTTTTGCCATTACCGCAAGCGCAGTCTTCACGCGTCCGAATGGCGGGCTCACCTGCACGCCAGCTATCACTGCCTTCATCTCTTTGATCATTTCCCGCGCGATAACCACGCCCTCCCTGCGGGCTTTGTCCTTGTCCGGGGCCTTCTCCATCCGCTTCATGATACTCTCCGGGATCACCACTCCCGGCACCTCGTTCTGCATGAACAGGGCGTTTCTGTAACTAGCGAGCGGCCAGACCCCGGCAATCACCGGAAGTTTCAGTTTTTCTATCTTTTTCATGAACAATTCAAAGGCTTTAATGTCAAATACGGGCTGCGTGATGAAAAAGTCCGCACCGGCCTCGGCCTTTCTGTATGCGCGTTCAATTTCGCGATCCAGGGCGGTGGCCACGGGGTTGGCGCCGGTTCCCTTTACGAAGGCGGTTGTGGACGGCAGGGCATTGCCACCCAGATCCACACCATGATTAAGCCTTGTTACAAGACGGGTCAAGCCCACCGAATCCACGTCAAAGACGCCTGATACATCCGGATAACCTCCCACCTTGGGCGGATCCCCGGTGACAATGAGCAGGTTGTGCAAACCAACTGCATTGGCACCCAACAAATCACCCTGCATGCCTATCAGATTCCGGTCCCTGCAGCAGTAGTGCATAAGGGTCTGCATCCCGGTCTGCCGCTCTATCTCTATTGCCGTGATCATGGTTGAAATTCTGCTTGAGGCGCGCGGACCGTCAGGGATGTTCACGATTGTGACCCCGACCCTGCAAAGTTCCGCTGCCTTTTCCAGGATGGGTTTAAGACTTGTGCCCTGGGGCGGGACAAGTTCCACTGACGTAACCCACTCTCCCGTTGAAAGTTTTTTCCCGAAGTCCGACCGCTGTGAAAGCGGTTTCTCCGGCTTTTCTGCGACATCGTCCTTTATGGGTGTGACCGCAATGCTGCGCCTGCCGCGGTCAAAGTTTTTTATCGTATGGGAAATCTCGCGTATGTGCGCCGGTGTTGTCCCGCAGCAGCCGCCTATGACTGCGGCACCAGCGTCCAGAAACTGTTTGGCATACTCTGCCATGTATTCCGGCGTGGCGAGATAGAATAGCCTGCCTTCGTGCTCACGCGGCAATCCTGCATTGGGCATTACTGATATTGGCTTGTGCACATGGCCACGGAAGGACAAAAGCACATCCAGTGACGAGGCAGGACCAATTGAACAGTTGATGCCAACCACGTCAATACCTTTATGTTGCGAGAGCAGGGCCGCAGCCTTCAGTGCGGGTATCCCCTCCTCCGTGGTGTTGTCAGATCCAACTGTAAACTGTGCGTGTACGGGTATGTCAGCGGAAAGCGAGCGGAGGGTTTCAACTGCAAGAACCAGCTCGTCTATATTCTTGAATGTCTCAAACACTACGAGGTCCACCCCGGCGTCTAAAAGAGCGGAAAGCTGTTCCTTGAAAATCCGGACGGCATCCTGCCTTGAAAGCACACCCAAAGGTTCAATGCGGCAACCTATGGGGCCGACTGAAGCTGCGACAAAAATATCATTCCTGGCCTTCAAATTATCACCTGGGGAATTGCCCGCTGCGATACAAGCCGCGGCAGCCACTGCATCACGGGCAATTTTCACTCCAGCCTTGTTTATTGCCTGCACACGTTCCTCAAGCCCGTAGCGGGCAAGCTTGTATTTGTTTGCGCCAAAGGTGTTGGTCTCAATCACTTCAGCACCA
This sequence comes from Spirochaetaceae bacterium, assembly GCA_003818675.1. The sequence continues at coordinate 109 of RPPD01000201.1, read as the reverse complement.
GCTGCAATGTATTCCTCATGAATCGCCTGTACCATTTCTGGCTGCGCGAGGTTGACATCTTCAAAACAGCGGTTGAAAAAAATGCCCCGCTCATAGAGCATGGTCCCCA
>RPPD01000200.1 GCA_003818675.1 Spirochaetaceae bacterium | reverse complement strand
CATAAATCTGGTTTTTTATTCCGCGGATGAATCCCACGCTTTTTTCCACTGAGCGCACCGCGAGGTCCGTGCGCTTCATCATGTCCGCAGCTATGGCCAGGTGATCTTCCGGCAACACGCTGGCGTTCCCGATTGAAGTTTTATACTCCTCGACCAGATCGCTGATTTCCTTCAGGGCTGCGCGAACCGTAGCCATGGGAGTGTTCATTTCATGGGCGATTCCTGCAGTAAATCGCCCGAGGGATGCCAGCTTTTCCGCGATAAGCAGTTTCTGCTGGTTTTCCTTCAGGGATTGATAGGCATCCTCCAGTTCCCTGGCACGCTCCTTGATGTTCTGGACCAAATTTGCCCCCTGCAGTGCACTGCTGATGTTGCTGCTGAGTATATTGTAAATGCTGATATCTATGGATGCATTGTCTATGTCAAACAAGATAAAACCCAGAGGCAAATCCTGGAAAAAGAGGGGTTTTATAAGCAAGTGAAACTGGGTAGCCTCCTTCAAAATCCCTTTGGGCAAAAGCTCGTGGGAGGGAAACACACAATTGTATGGTTCAAGTCCAATTTTGCCGTTTTCATTATAGGCCATGATAAGGCGGGATTTTTCTTCCGGATGCCGGGTATCAACATACAGGGACAAATAACTTGCCTTGATACCGAGTTTTGGAAGCTCATTTTCCAGGTTTTGAATAAGATTATTGATTTCGAAAGTCGAGGTAATGGCGCTTGTGATAACAGGGAACAGCTCTCCCTGACGGGTAAAATTGTAATTACTGATCGCCGCGCGCTGCTCCAACCTCTGGAAAATCAACACGCGCGCATTATGGAAAATGGTCTCGGCAATATATTTCAGTTCATCGGTTGCCATATAGGGCATGATCATTTCCCTCATTTCGGTGATCATGCATTGCCATACGAAAACATCCCCGTCTGCCGTTATCGCCTCAATCAAAATATCGTTCATGGCCTCAATGAAAACATGCTCGGCACCGCCGCCCAATTCCCTCTTGAAATTCCCCAATAGCGCATGAATCCAGGTTTGCCTGATGCTTTCATATTTTCTGCTTATCATGTACTCATTCAGTTTCTGTGCAATCTCGTCTTCGGGAATTATATCTGTTTTACCTCTGGCTTTTGATTTGTATCCTGAAGCCTGTGTTGTACAGGACTTTTTATTTATATATGCCGGATTCAGGCAGCCGCAGGATTCCCTGATGACTATCTTCGATGGAATAGTAATCAGTTTCGGTACATTGCCCATCTTTTTTATCATTGAGAAGACAGCACTTACAGCCTGTTCTCCCACTTGAATGAAATTCGGATCGATGGTGGTCAATTGCGGGTTTATTTCAATGGCGTCAGCCTTGTTGTTGTATCCGACCACGGCAATATCTTTTGGAATTTTCACCCCGGCACTCAGGAGTTCCTTGATCGCAGCGGCGGAAATGATGTCACTTGGGGAAATAATCGCATCAATATCCTTTTTGGGTTTTAATTTTAATTCATTCAGAAAATACCGGACCCCCAAAGTCCCTGTTGCGGAATTGAATTTGCCACAGGGTGACACAAGCCTTTCGTCAAAAGGGATGCCATATCTTTCAAGTGATTCCCTGTACATATTGTACCGGGCACTCGCATAATTATGATATTCGGGCCCGCGGATGAAGGCAATCTTCCGGAACCCGTGCGTGTTGACCAAATGATCCATCATATTGACAATACTGTCATGATTGTCCACTTCAATCGTGGGAAAATCACGATAGGCCCTCCCGATGCAGACAATCGGGATATTGCTGTTGCGTTCGGCAAGCTTTTCCATATCAAATACATATTGGTTGTCTTTGTACAATGTTGAAGTCCAGCAGATGATGCCGTCAATAATATCAGACGAGACAAGATTGAATATCATGTTGGACTGCTTGTCATATTCATACAAATCGCCATGCGAAGAACCGTTGAAGCAGATCAAATTGATATTATATTTTTTTGTCGCGTTCAAGACACCTAGAAGCACTTCATAATTGACCCCTGCGGAAAAACGCGGCGCCATATGTGCGATTGTCAGTCTCTTTCCTTTTATTTTCACTCTTCTTCTCTTTTACATCATTTTCTTCGCGATTAATTCCATCAACTGGTCCCGGCTGTTGACTCCGGTCTTGTGATAGATGTTGGTAAGATGCGTATTGACAGTCCGGTATGAAATGAACAGTTTTTCAGCGATTACATTATAGCTGTAACCCCTCATGAATAATACCAATACCTCTTTTTCCCTTTCAGAAATATTAAATCGGGAACAGAACTCGCCCGAGGGCAGCAGGGTGACATTGAAATTTGGCTCAAGCTCGAAGATGGCCGCACGGATTCCGATCACATTGTCATGCTCAAGACGCGGGACAGACCGGACCAGGGCGGAAATCCTGTTTCCATTCCTCGTCATGAGCCTGTATTCGTTCAATCTGGATTCCTCGCCATGGTGCAGTTTTTTGATATTTCCGAGCATAATTTCACGATCTCCCGGCTCCACATAATCAAACAGGTGTATTCCCATGGCGAGATTCTCATCACTTACCTCAAACAGTTTTTTTGCGTAATGATTCAGATACTGTATCCTGTTCTCTATGTCCAACTCGATCACTGAAACAGGCAGGTTATCCATCATCCTTCTGTATTTTTCATCACTCTCCCTTATCACATTTTTTACCTGTGTGTTTTTCCGAAAAAGCTCCGCGTTCTTTTCTTTTTGTATAGACAATTCGTCCCTCATCATTTTTGTTTCCAGATGCGCATGGACCCTTGCACTCAATTCATCCGCGTCAAATGGATGCATGATACAGTCATCCGCTCCGCTTTGAAAACCTTTTCCCTTTAAAAGGCTGTCTGCCCCGGATGCAAGCAGCAAGACCGGAATCCCTGCAAAGTCCTGGTTCTTCCTGATCTGTTCTGTCAACTCACAGCCGTTAATCCCGGGTATCATGACATCCGCAATAACCAGATCCGGTGGATCACTCCTCATTTTTTCCAGACAATCCAGGCCATTTCCAACAGTTGTTGTCCTGTATAAATCACCCAAAACGGTGGTCAAATATATTTGCACGTCAAGGTTGTTCTCGACAATCAATATTTTCTTACTGCGGGCAGGTTTGCTTTTCTGCCTGCTGTGCTTTCCGGTACATGTATTGATTGTTTCCTGCAGGGCCATGTCTTCCGGAAAGGCGGGAATTATATCACAACCGTATTGTTCTGCATTTTCAATGATTTCATCCAGATTCCCGAATGGAAGGGTGATGCAAAACGACGAGCCTTTGTTAACATTGCTTTTCACCGTTATTCTGCCGCCAAGGATTTCCACAATTCTTCCGGTTAATGCCAGCCCGATCCCGGCTCCATCATGTTTCACCGCGGAGAGGCTCCCCGGTTGTTCCAACCGCCCGAAAACAGACTCAAGCCTGTCTTGCGGAATTCCAACGCCTGTGTCCTTGACTGTAATGGCATACTCCTTTTCCGCAGCATCCAGCTGGACAATAATACAGCCGCCCTGCCCGGTAAAATTTATGGCGTTTGACAGTAAATTAAAGACGGCATTTTCCAGAAGGTCCTTGTCAATAACGGCAAAAAGTCCGGCATCACTGGTATTGTCATTGAAAACAACATTCAATCCGCGGTTTTCGGCATTGTATCGGATTATCGAAACACAGAACTTCAACAGGTCCGGTATATTTACCTTTTGTTTCCTGACGCTCATCCGGCCTGATTCTATTCTGGATAAATCAAAAACGTTATTGATCAACTTCATGAGCTTGGTACCGTTTACAAACATCATCTTCAGTTTATCATCATCGCAGGCTACCTTCCTGCCCAATTTGCCTGACAGGATGGATTGAAGCGGTCCCAGAATAAGGGCAAGCGGTATCCTCAGTTCTTGCAGCAGGTTGGAAATAAAATCCGTTTTTACCCAATCTGGATCATTTATTCCATCCCGAGTATGGGAATCTTCATTGTGAGTTTCTGATTCACTTCCCATTCATACACCTGAGACTCCACGCTATCACTATTGTAAAAAACATGCCATATTCCATTTGGCATATTTTTTATTTTTATTTGCCGCGAAACCTCATACTGCATATCTGCCCGATTAACAAACCACTCTAGTATCTTCCCACGCGCACTGTCACGACATTTGACCGCACAGCAGCGCGCGGAAAGCGCACCTGGAAACTGTGTTCACCCTCAACGAGATTCCACCTTGTCTCATAGGGGTATCCTGTATGTGTATATTCCTCGCCGTCCACGTACCAGATGACCTCAGGCACGTATGGATTTACTTCGGCCCGCAGGGATATGCTCTGAAATTGTCTTGGTGTTCCCGGATCAATCAGGTATCTGCCGCCGTCCTTTGGATATACAAGCTTCACTTCCGCCTGCGGCTCCTGGGCAGTGTCCATGACAGGCTTGCCATAGCCATGCTTGGCCCCCCATGAAGCATATTCGGGCGGAAGAACCGTGAAGAGCCTGTTCTCAATCCGCCATGCAGGAGTATTTTCCGCGGCGAGTTCACCAGTAGCCCTGTCCACGGGGAATCTTCTGTGCACAGGACACCAGTCATGCGGTTCAGTGCCCTCGCGAAAATATTCCAGGGAGACAGCGGTGCAGTCAGGGCCAGCGGGCTTTCCTGATAAAATACAGACCTTAACCGGCACCGTACCATCTGGAATCTGGAACTGAGTACTCCCGGATCCAGGATTGTCCGCGTGGTGAAGGGAAGTCATGATGTCATTTACCATGAAGGCTATTATACTTCCCGAGACATGGTTCATGGCTCGGTTTTCAGGATGACCTACCCAGGCTCCCACAATGTATTCTCCTGAGTACGCCACAACCCAGCCATCCCTGAAGCCCTGCGATGTTCCAGTCTTGACAGCCACCGGAAAGGGATACTCGAGTGACTGATAGCGGGGAAACGATGGAAGACGCGCTATGGGATCACTTAAAAAAAGCGATATCTCGCGAGCCGCATACTGGCTCATCACCTGACGCCCTGAGATCGGCGTTGTATCATCTGCGAACCACTTCAGTTTAAACTCCCTGCCATCATTGCCAAGTATTCCAAAAGACCGGACAAGGTCCTCGAGCGTCACATAGAGTCCTCCCACAGGCAGGCCATAACCGTAGTAGTCAGCGGTCT